>JBBAOD010000038.1:0-13938 GCA_040401635.1 Phycisphaerales bacterium | reverse complement strand
GACGCTTCATCAAATCGCGCAGAAACTCCCAGCGTCCCGGACCGGCGTACTTCTGCTGCACGGTGCGGCAATGCACCGTCGCCCATACATAGCCCATCTCGCACGAGGCTTCAAAGATTCGTTCAAATGCATGCGCCATCTCCGGAGTGTCGTCAAACGAACGCCGCAGTTTCACCGTGCACGGAATGTTTGCTGGAACGGCTTCGCGCACTGCGCGCAACACACCGATCGCCTCTTCAGGGAATGCCAAGAAATGCCCGCCGCGCGCCTTGCGCTTGATCTTCTTGACGGGGCATGCCAAATTGACGTCAATCACCTCATGGCCCATGGCCGCAAGAATTTCTGCTCCCCGCGCAATTTCATCGGGCCAACTGCCCATGATCTGCCCCGCTAAGGGATGATCGCCAACGCCTGCAGCACAGTTGTCTTCAATCTCTCCCATACCAATCTCGCTGGCGATGAGATCGGGGTCTTCCTTGCGGCGCCCTTTCCCGCCATTGATCAGCGTTCGGTCAAGGAGCGCCTCCGTGACACAGAATGGGGCACCGTGCATGCGAGCCACCAGCCGCATGGCGCCGTCGGAGTAACCAGCAAGCCCCGCTTGGAAGAACGGCGCGTCGAACCCGGGGACTGCCGCCGGAATCCGCGGGTCAATACGCAACAGCCGCGCCGTTTCTTCAACGGAACGCGAAAGCTCGCGAGGCGGGATGCGGGAAGGGTTGAGTTCAACGCCCATGATGCCCGGCACGGCGCGGATGTCGCACCCGATGCGGGTCGACACGGCACGCCCAGCGCCGATTTTGTGGATACTACGCAGCCGATGCATCGCCAACGCATGACCCTCATCGCCTGTGCGCTCATGGTGGCTGTGGCCCCGGTCGGATGTCAGCGTTATCCCTATGACCCGGAGAAGGCGACTCGGCCATTTCCCAAGCAGTTGAAGCAGGTGTCCATGGTGGACATTCAGGTGATCCCCACAGTCACCGAGGGCACCATCAAGGTGATCAACCCGACCGCCACTTCGTATCGAAACTTCGATCTATGGATCAACCAGCGCTATGTCCGCCACGTCGATGCACTGCTTGCCGGCGAGAGCCTGGACTTCGCGATCGATTCCTTCTGGGATGAACGCGGCGAAGGTCCATTCCCGGGCGGATGGTTTCGCTACTTCGATCCAACACCAATCGTCTTAGTGCAAATCCAAGCCACCCCTGAGTCGCCTCTGATTGGTTTGATCTCCAAGCCACCGGAAAGCGCGAAGCGCTGAGTTCACATCAGGGTGCGTTGCCAGACAACGAGTACGCGCGACGCAGTACTCCCATCGCCAAGTCAGTAATGAATGGATCGGGCGCAAAGGTGATGCTCGACCACGCTTTGACAATCACGAGGTGCGCGCCCATCAAGACGGGCGGTTGCGCAGCGGCCGCGCTGGTGCCTTGTCCGACTGCTTTGCTATCCGTCCCGGTCACGCCTGCGCCTGTCGTCGGCGCCACCGCAACCGTGGCTTGCGTCGCATCCGGACCAGAAACACTCGGCTGAATCTGCACTTCAACAATCGTCGGGCCCAGCGTGTCGCCGTAGTACAGGAATTGCAAACGACCCGCGCGCGGATCACTGCCCTGCGCACCAGCCACCGCACCCGATCGACCCACCGATCGGAATCCCTCACTCAGTAGCGCGCCCTTTGCTTCGGCATACAGACGGTCGCTGCGACCTTCGACGCCAATTTGCTGGGAGCAACCACCCATGCCGCACCCAAGCAGCATGAGGGCGAGCGCCAGTAGTGAATACATCGAGCGGAGCTTCATCTACGGGCAAATACCGCTCATAAACGATCGAGTTGCAACCCCGCTCGCAGGTATTCAATGACCAATAACGGTCAGATTCAGGCTACTTTCCGTGGGTCAGTGCACCGCTCGCTTGCTGATCGCAACCGCCGGCGCCACCCGCAACATCCCGCAAATTCCCGCCCCCCGTGGCGGTCATCCCAACCCAAGTCGCTCCCGCTTAGCGTCCCACTCAGCAGTCTCACGCTTGTTGTCCGTGGCGAGCGGCTGACCAGTGCGCATCGCTTCGATCTCCAGGCGCGTGAGGTGCATCGATTCCAATCGATAGTCCTCAAAGGCCTCCGCACTCACCGGAACGATCGGCTTCAGCAGGTCGTACATCGCCTGCGCAAAGACCTGAATCTCCAACTGCGCATGTGGATCAAGGCGCAACGAAAGGAAGTGGAAGATGTTGTGCAGATCGCACTTCCAATACCACTCGGTGTAAACGCTCACTGGAAGAGCCGCACGCGCCAATTCGCGCGCCACGCCCTTCTCCGTCAAGCCAATATAATCCTGATACAGATGTTCAGCCTTCTCGAGGAGCTGCATGAACTCTTCGGCAGTGCCAACATCGATCGGCTCGTCGCCACCCTGTCGGTTGGACTTGGACTGCTTACGCACCGCATCAATGTCCGGGCGATAGAAGCGATCCGGAACGATCGAGTAGCGCGCTGAATACTCATTCACATTTGCCGTGCGATGGCGAATCCACTGCCGTGCAACAAACATCGGCATGGCAATGTGGAACTTGAATTCCACCATTTCAAATGGAGTGGAATGCCGATGCCGCATCAGGTATCGCACCAGACCGCGATCTTCATTGACATGCTTAGTGCCCTGGCCGTAACTCACGCGCGCGCTTTGCACAATGGCAAAGTCTGCAGTCTTGCCCTCCGGCACCAGCCGCGGCATGCAGTCCACCAAGGCAACAAATCCATGATCCAAGCACGGAATCTCCCAGCGCGACGCTCCGTCCATGACATCACGCAGCGGAGCTTCAGGAGAAACAATCTTGATGGCCGGTGAGGTTGCGGTTGAATGCTTGGATGCGGTGCTCACTTCACTTCTCACTTCTCGCCGCGAGGGGCGCTGTTACTTTCCGGAGCACTTGCGCCACCCGGCGCACGCTCACGAATCTTGTCTTTGGCGTACTCCGCCATCCATCCATTCACAGTGTCCACCGTTCCAAAGGTACTCGGAAGACCCTTGGTATTCAGGTTGGGAACAACATCGGCAGTCGCTCCCCAACTAATGCCGATCATCGCCTGCGCGGTACCCAATGCAATCGGTGGCAGTCCGCCCATGGCGGATTCATACGACGAAGGCCAGGGCTTTCCAGTCGGCGGCGCTACGCCAGCAGTGGATACTTCAATCGCCTTATCTGATGTCGGAAACGCACCGTTGTTGGAACTGGCGTAGCACAGAATGCTCCACGCCACGGATCGAAGCGCCGCATCCGTCTGCTTGGCACGCTCACGCGAAGTACGCGTCACCATGAATCCCCACACCGATACTGAAATGCACACCAATACAAAGATCACAGCCACCCAAACAATCACTCGTCGATTGCGGGCAGCCTGCTCAGGCGTCATCTGTGGTGGATACTCATTCATCGCTCAATCTCCTCGGCCAACATGCGCTGACGCTCGGCACGCTTCACCGCATCCACGCGTGGGTCACACTCTGGCACAGCAAGCAGGAGTCGCTTCGTATACGGATGCTGGGGATTCCCAATCACATCTTCGCGCGAACCTTCCTCCACAATCTTGCCATCTTTCATCACTGCAATGCGATCACACACATGATGAATGACCGCCATGTCGTGGCTAATAAACAGGTAGCTCAAGCCAAGCTGCTCCTGCAAATCGCCTAGCAAATTCAAGATTTCGCTCTGCACACTCACGTCAAGCGCGCTGGTTGGCTCGTCGCACACAATCAACTTCGGTTGCAATCCAAGCGCGCGTGCAATTCCAATGCGCTGCTTCTGACCACCAGAAAATTCGTGCGGGTACCGATCCGCAGCGGCGCGCCGCAGGCCGCATTGCTCTAACAACTCCTCCACCCGCTCACGCAACGCGTCACCAGTAGCAATGCCATGCACTTCCAGCGGTTCACCCACAATGCGCCCCACACGCATGCGCGGATTGAGGCTGCCGCCCGGATCTTGGAAGATGATCTGCATGTCACGACGAATGCGGCGCATGTCGGCGGCGTTCTGCCGGAATACATCCTTGCCCTCAAAGAGCACTTGTCCGGAGGTGGCCTGTTGAAGCGCCAGCACCGTACGACCCACCGTGGTCTTACCGCAGCCAGACTCGCCCACCAACCCCAGCGTCTCGCCGCGACGAATCTTGAAAGACACGCCGTCAACCGCCTTGTGTTGGCCAATCACCCGCTGCAGTACACCCTTGCGAATCGGGAAATGCATGTGCAAATCGCGCACATCAAGGATCACTGGCTGTTCGCCAGAATGTTTCGGGGATTCCTGTGCAGGAGCGACCATTGGGAGCAGGGATGCTATCCGGCTCCGCAGGCGCCGTCAGCGCAGCGGAACTTCAACATCCCGCTCCGTCCCGTCCGGACGCAGAACCGTCATGTTGGCTGCAGGCGATGTGGCAAGCCGGACACGCCCCACCGTACTCCGGGCGAGGCGCACCCACAGGTCATCAACAGACGCCACTCGCTGCCCCTCCAGTGCAACGATCAGTGAACCAGCTGGGACGTCTGCAGCGATCGGCCCTTGCGAAGCGCCAACCAACACGCCCGGTCGCCCACCGCGCGAACCATTCACTAACTCCGAAAGCCCCGCGCTCTGAAATGTTTGAAGAAAGAAACCAGCGTTGACACTCGGATCCATCGTGGCAAGCGTGACTCGCAACTCAATACGTTCGCCCGTTGCGCTGTTTGATTTCGCACGCCACACCGCCACTGGCAATTCCGTGCCGGGTGCTTTAGTGCCCACTTCACTGAGCACTTCATCACGCGAATCAATGCGTCGATCACCAAGCGCGGTGATGACGTCGCCAAGCCGAAGCCCTGCGTTCGCTGCGGGGCTACCGGGAGTGATTGAGGTAATCACCGCACCTTCACCCTGAAATCCTTCGGCAACCGCGCGAAAGATGGGATTTCGCGAAGACATCGTCTTCAACCGTTCCGCATCCACCACGCTCACGCCCATGAACCCGCGCGTCACACTTCCGCTAGCGATCAATTGTGTGACCACATTCTCAGCAATGGACATGGGAATGGCCAATCCAATACCCGCAAACTGACCACTGCCAACGGTACTACCGCGGCCAGTAGCAATGGCGGTATTGATGCCGATCACACGACCACGTACATCCGTCAAGGGACCGCCGGAGTTACCAGGATTTACAGCAGCATCGACTTGAATGAAACTCTCGTATTCCACTTCGGCAAGCCCGGCACTGCGCCCCACTCCAGAAACAATTCCGCTGGACATACTGAATCGAAACTCAAACGGCGAGCCAAACGCAAACACTAAATCACCCTGCGCAGGAAGCGTGGCGGTGCGAGTTGCCGCTAGTAATCCATCGGCTTGAATATGCAGGACCGCAATGTCAGTGCGCGGATCAAGACCAACCAGCGTTGCCGGATGCAGCGATCCATCATGGAGCTGCACCTCAAGCGCGGTTGCTCCATCCACCACATGCGCATTAGTCACGATGTTGCCGCTCGCGTCCCAGATCCAACCAGAACCAGATTGCGTAAACGAACGCGCCCCAAGCCGCCCCTTTGCTTCACCTGCAACACTGACATGCACCACCGCCGGTTCAACAGCCGCAGCGATATCGCGCATCGAGGCACTCATCGCTTCCAACGCATTAGCACTCGCTAATCGATCCACCGCAGCATCCATAGAGCGCGCGGTGCGCTCCACCTGCGCAAGCCGAATCAACGCGGGGACAGTCCAAAGACTCACCGCCGCAGCTGCCAGCAACAACGCCGCAGGAAGCGCGCGAAGCAGGCGTGATTCACTCATGATGTATGGCCAGCCATCTGTTGCAACCGCGCCAATTCATCGGGCGCGATCGTGTACGGATGCTCACCAAGATCGCCATCGCGGACGCGGTCGCGCCAGACCCGCGCGGCTCGTTCAATTTCTGCACCCACCGCAGCCAATGGACGCGCAAAGGCAGGTTGCCAATGCGTCAATCCAAGAAGATCGTTGAGGACTACCACCTGGCCATGACAAGCGGTGCCAGCACCACAACCAATCACCGGAACCGTCGCGCGTTCCACCACCAACTCGGTAACTTCTGCGGGGCACGCCTCAATGAGCAGCATGGATGCGCCCGCCGCTTCAAGGGCCGCAGCGTCGTGCAAGATGCGCAACGCGCTTTCAGCACTCCGACCCGCGCTCATGTATCCGCCCTTCATCTTCGCTTGCTGCGGACGGCTACCGATGTGCGCCACCACCGGAATACCAGCGCGCGCCAGCTTCTCAACCAGCGGCGCAAACGATCGGTCCAGTTCCAACTTCACGCAGTCCGCGTTGCCCTCCGTCATAAATCGACCAGCGTTCCGAATCGCCTCCGCGTCGTCCGCTTGGTAACTCATGAACGGCATATCCGCCATGACGATGCGTGACGGCGCGCCGCGCTTGACGGCGGCAGTGATGGTGACCATGAAATCAAGCGGCGCATTGATGGTGGACTTGTAGCCCAGGATCATCTCCGCGGCGGTGTCGCCAACCAACAGCACTTCCAGGCCGCTCTTTTCCAGCCAGCGCGCCGTGGTGGCGTCGTAACACGTGAGGCACGAGAATTTGGCGCCAGACTTCGCCATGCGGCCAAGGTCGCGCAGTGTCAGATTGGTTGGAGCGTCAGCCATACCGGGAGTGTAAATGGGGACCGCCACCATCGCCGCACAGTGCAGCAGCAATTTCCAGCGCCGGTTATCAGCGGCGCATCGGGTTCTGCACCACATTATCGCGGCCACAGACGATCAGGTCGGCAATCTCAATCACTTCTTTGAAGCTTTCCTGCGCTTGCTCAAGGCTGAAGACCGGCGACAGCACTTTGCCCTCCGCAAGATGCTCATAGGAAGCAACCGCGTCGCCCGCCACCAGTACCGTGGCACTCGGCTGCGGCAACAGCAGTCCGCACGAGCCTTGCGTCACCCCGTACAGCGGGAACAAATCAACGCCCATCGCCAACGTGTCCGGCGAAGACTTGCAGCGTTGCAGCAGCGTGATCTCCGCACGCAACGACTTGGCAAGATCGCCATCATCGGCGTCCTCCGCTTCTTGAAACTTGGCAACCAGTTGTGCGCCAACACTCTCGCGTTCCAATTCACCAACGAGCCACTGCGCATCATCGAACGCGGTGATACCGCGCCGTCGCATCGGATGGAAATTAGTGAGAAACACGTGCGTGATCGCCTCCGGCTTCAGACCACTGCGCTCCAAGAGGCGCGGCACCAGAATCTGCTCTGGCAGCGAAGGATCAACCAAGATCTTGGCATCACCCGCGTCGATCAGCGTGGTAGTCGCATGCGCCGGCCGCACATCGCCGCGCTCGCCCCACAATGGATGATGCGCGAGCGTGCCGATCGAGATAACGCGGAAGTGTGCCATGGGCAAAGGAGTGTACGGGCACCCCTCAAGCCTCCCCGCCCCCATGATGCTCCGCCGCAAGTTTGCCAAGCGGATTCGTGGGGTCACCCTTCTTACGTGCCAACGCTTCAATGACTCGCTTCGGCACCAGCGGCACGAGCTTGTCGAGCGTCCCGCCAAACGCAGCAATCTGTTTGATCAAACTGGAACTGGTGTATGCGTAACTCTCGCCAGTCACTACAAACACCGTCTCGATGTTTGCGACTTGGCGATTGGTGATTGCCAACTGGCATTCGCTGGCAAGGTCGGTGACGTTCCGAATTCCACGCACGATGGCCACCGCTCCAACCGATCGCGCAAAGTCGACCGTGAGACCGGTGTAAACCTCCACGCGCACCGGCGCGCCCTCGGGCTCTGCCTTGAGCATGTCCGCAACACATCCGCGCGCAAGTTCAAGGCGCTCTTCAAAACTAAAGAGCGCCGGCTTGCTTGGATTGTGACCAATCGCCAACACAATCTCATCGAACATCCCGCGTGCGCGCGCCAACACATCAAGATGTCCAAGCGTGATCGGATCGAAGCTGCCGGTGTAAACCGCGAGATGCCGTTTGGTAACCATTACGCGCCAAGGCTAGCGCAGGTCGCCCGGGGTATTGGTTACCGACAAATTTCGCAAGATAAATCCTGCCATTTACTTGCGAAGCGCCCCCGTGAAATCGACTCTCTTCATGTCGAGGACGCACTCAGAGGGTTGCGCCCAAGACAATCGGAACACGCGAAGTCTTCAGAAAAGGGAAGACGGAGCAAAGGAGGCGGGATAGGGAAAGCCCTATGTCCGCACAACAGACCACGGGCCCGAGAAGTAAGGGCTCCGCGTACACAGGGCCTTCCACAGAAGGCCCGACGGATCAAGGGCCCGTGCGGTGTGGGCCCGACATTCCTGGATCGGCCCCGCTCAGTGGATGCCTCCCTGAGCGGGGTTTCCATTTTCCAGGGCATTCGGTTGGTATGTATTCAGATTTACTCGGAAATATGGAATAATCCGAACTCGATTCGCTCAATTGCTGCCGCTTGGAGCAGATGCCCTGGCCTCTGATCAGGGCTGCCACACCGCGACCGCTGACCACAATCGGGTGCCTATTATTCTCGATGAATGAAAGCCCCGCCCAGGTCAGCCCTTCGCCATTAATCATGAACCCAGGCAACGTTGATGCGCCCGTGGTTGTTGTCATTGGCGGTGGGTTTGGAGGTGTTGCCGCGGTGCAAGCGCTGGCAAACGCACCCGTCAATGTGGTGCTGATTGATAAAGAAAATCACCACCTTTTTCAGCCGCTCCTTTATCAGGTGGCCACGTCGGTACTCCCCACGTCCAACATTGCCTTTCCGATACGGCGCATCTTTCGCGATCAAACCAATGCCTATGTGTTCAACGACGAGGTTGTTTCGATCGATTGTGCTGCGCGCCGATTGACATTCATCAACGATCGCTGTGCGCGCTTTGACTATCTCATCGTTGCCGCTGGTGCAAACTCAAGCTACTTCGGTAACGACCAGTGGGAGCAATTTGCTCCGGGAATGAAGACGCTTGACGATGCGCTGATCATTCGCAATCGAATTCTGCGAGCCTTCGAGGACGCCGAAGCAGAGACCGACCCAGAGGCGATGCGTGAACACTTGACCTTTGTTGTCGTCGGTGGCGGAGCGACCGGCGTAGAGCTTGCTGGCGCCATCAAAGAACTCAGCGTTGATTCACTTTCCAAGGACTACCGACGCTTCAACGCCAAGAATGCTCGAGTCATTTTGATCGAGGCTGGCGACCGACTGCTACCAAGCATGAGTGCGCGGTCGTCACATGAGGCACTCAAAGCGCTTCAGACAATGGGCGTGGAAGTTCGTTTAAAACAGGCGGTGACACAGGTCGATGAACATGGCGTGACCGTCAACGGCGAAACGATCAACGCCAACACCGTGGTGTGGTCCGCTGGTGTAAAGGCGAGTTCTCTCGGAGCTTCACTTGGAGCACCGCTCGATCGAAATGGTCGCGTCTTGGTTGAACCGGATTGCTCGGTCATCAATCAGCCGCATGTCTTTGTGATTGGCGACATGGCGTCTATGAAGTGCGCCAAGAGTGGCAAACCGGTTCCTGGAGTTGCACCAGCAGCTACACAAATGGGCCAATTTGTGGCGAAGATCATCGCAGACGAAGTGCGTGCCGGGAGCACTGTTCGCAAGCGCAAGCAGTTTGCTTACCTTGATAAGGGATCCATGGCCACCATCGGTCGTGCCAAGGCTGTTGCCGAAGTGGCGGGACTCAAATTTCACGGGTTGATCGCTTGGCTCGCTTGGCTCTTTGTGCACTTGATCTTGCTGGTTGGATTCAACAACCGGATCTTGGTGTTTATGTCGTGGGGCATTTCCTACATTAGTTTCAGCAAGGGATCCCGAATCATCAGTGGCAACCCTCCCTCAAGGGTGGTCGCCCCGGTTGGAAGTCGTGCTGGAGATTCACCAGAGGATCGTCGAAAGGCTGTTGCGGAGCTGCTACAGCGCGTCTAACACCGAACGCAGCACTCTGCAGAAGCTGTCACTCAACACAAAGTTGCCCTCAGGGGAATGGGCGACCTGGGTGATATGTTTATAAAGTTGCCAAATTTCTTATTGACTTCGAGGCGTGCCGACCTACTCTCAGCTTCGTGGAGTAGGCGCCGCACTCAGATGGCGCGAAGGACTGAGAGACATGTTGAACAACTTTCTTGCCGCCGGGGCGCTTTTTGCCGTGATCTCATCAGAAGCACTCGCACAGTGCCCGGGCTGCACGGATCTAACTTGCAACGGGATTGGGTGCGGGTGCATGCGCTCGGTGGGGGCCGGATGCACGACCACGATCGCCAAAGATGTGGTGCAGGGAATCCTTGGTCCGCCGGAGATCGTGGGTGACCCCAGTACCTGCAACTGCTGCTCGTCGCCCAGTCCGAGTACGAAATTACCGAGGTGCCGGGCATATGCCCGATCGGAGTCAACGCCCCGAATAGTCCGTGCAACCCGCGCCGCCTGCGCCCGCTCCAAATCCCAACGACCCAGCAGTAACGCCATCCAGCTTTATCTAGGAGTGCAGCCATGATCACCGCCCTGCTATTGTCGTGCGCGCTCGCTGTGGCGCCGGATGTCGTTAGTGATTTCGACACGTGGATGACGTTGCGACATAACGAATTGCAACAACCTGCAGTCCGCCAAGACTGGATCGATCGATTCAATGCTGTCGACTCTCGCCGGATGTCCGCACGGGGATTCGAGCAGCTCGGCGACCTGTACAACTGGGACGATGCGATAAACGCAATGGCCGCCTATCGCATGGCATGCACCGCAACCGGCGGACTGACCGCTCCGATCGCGGCAAAGTTCGGGATGGCGGCGCGCACGGCTGGTTCTCCGCGTGATGCGGCGGACGCACTGCGGTATTTCGCAGCCGCTGGCGGCAATGCCGAGCTCGGCGGCAATGGTGAACTCGCTGATTTGGCGATTGCACAGTTTCGCACTGCGGCGCCGACCCTTGTCCTGGATGCGGCAATCAAGGGTCTCCAGGATGGCACCTCCCGCACCCGAGCGGATGCGGATGCTGCGATCGCCGACTGGCGCGAAGCGATGGCGGCTGGAAGTATGGACCGAGACTCTGCCGGCGCCCACCTCGCAAGCTTGATCGGCGCGCTCAATGCGTGGGGCATTGAGGCCCCGGGGACGCTGGTGGACTTTGATCCGTTAGGCCTTGCATGGGCCGGTCTCGCGCTGACGACCCTTGACCCCGCGAATAGCGTCGGTGTTGGAGCAATCGGCGGAGCATTGCGGGCTGCGAGCCTGAGCGGAGACCCATCGGCCATACTTGAAATCGCCGAGCTCGCCGCATCCGTTGGTCCAGCGCCGAACAACGCCGCGCTCAACGAACTGTACTTTGCGGCAGGTCGGATGCTCTTGGTCGACTCACTGGAGTCGAAGGTCATCGGGAAACGTTTGCTCGAGCTCTCTATCGCAGCCGAAGAACGCGGGCACCCAGACACATTTCAGACGATGTCGAGCTGGCAGATGTCGCTGCTCCGTCTCGCCAATCACTTCATCGAAGTTGGCGACATCGATGGCGCCAAGGAAGCGATCCTCCGTCTCAAGACGGCAAAGCTTGAAGGCTTCGTGCTCTCGAGCCTATCCAGCACGGAAGAAAACTTAACGTTGCTCGAAGCCAACGAAGCGCCCGATCCGCAGCCTGCCACAAACCCCGCTACCAGCACACAACTCCCGGCGCCGCCGGCGGAAACTGCATCGTTGCCTGAAGTGTCATCGGCACCAACCTTGCAGGTGCAGTTTGCCAACACGCCCACCGAACCCACGTCAGTACAAGAGGCCAGCACAAATGCGCGTGGAATCGCACTCACTATCTTTGTAGTGGTAGCAGTCGCTGCGATCCTCGGCGGGTGGATCAGGCGACCGGGGTCCAGCCAACTCAATCCATGAGGTGCCCAAGCCCGCTCGACCGCAGCACATTGCGGAAGCTGTCGCTAAACACAAAGTTGTGCTCAGGGAACGCCAGTCCGCTCATGTTCTGGTCCACGTGGCTGAACATGATTTCGGTCTCGCCGATCTTCTCCCACTGCCCGGTGCGGTGATCCATGCGCTCAATGGTTCCCGAAGTCCCCGCGCCCATCGGATCGATGCGTTCAATACGCGCGTCGTAGCGGATGCACTGACCAGGAATCACGTCGGCGTTGATCTCGGCGCGCTGAATCTTTGCCAAGACCACCTTCTCATTGAAGCGCCGCAAACTGCCCACCAAGATGCCCGCCGTTTGCGCCATGCCTTCAATCATCAGACTTGCAGGCATCACCGGCTGCGCAGGGAGCGTCGCCGTTGCCGGGAAATGCTCGTGCAAATGCTCTTCAGCGAGCGACACATTCTTGATCGCCACCAGACGCTTGTCCGGCTCGTAGGTCACGATCGTGTCGATCCACATCCAGCGCATTACGGCAGATCTCCGTTATAAAAACGGCGCGCGCCGGGGACACCGGCGCGCGCGAGAATTACTTCTTCAGCTTGATATCGATGAAGTCGCACAGGCTCTTCACCGTGAAGATCTTGGCAAGACCCTTCACGTTGCGGTCGCTGGCGAACACCGAGACGTCCACATGCGGCATGCGCTCCTGCAGCACGGCCATGCCGGCGTCAGTGAACTTGCCGTCCTTCACAAAGTCCGGGTTCGACATCATGTTCTCTGGGAACAATTCGCCCTGCTCGATCTTGAAGGCCTTCTCCGGGGTGGAGAACTTCTTCTCGAGCTGGAACTGAATGTCCAGAAAGTCGATGCTCTCGGCACCAAGGTCTTCGGTCAGGGTGGCAGTGGCGATGATGTCGTCCCGATCCGCACCCAGCGCGTTCTCGAGGACGTCGGTCACCTTCTCTTCAATCTCTGCGCGGGAAATAGCCATCGTGTCTCCGTCTGGTGGCATCCTTGCACGCGGGCCCGCCATGGGCGCCGCACGATCCCAGGTCACCCCTGGGATGGGGTTTGCGGAGGAATCCGCAAGGGGCGCAGTGTAAATCGTCCGGAGACAGCCGTCTCTGGTTCCACTGCGACCGTCTCGTCTACGCGATGTCGGCGAACAATGCCGACGCCCTTGAACAAGAACGAGCCGTCGGGCAGTTCCTTCTCAAGCTGGACATCCACTTCCAGGGCCTCCCCAGGGCGGACAAATGAGCCGTAGCGCATGGCTTTGGCGCTGCCGAGCACCATTCGAGGGTGCCCGCGCTGCTCCAAAAGGGCCCGCGCAGCCTGCACCAGGGCCTCCAGCATGAACACGCCGGGCAGAACCTGGAACGTCGGGAAGTGGTCCTGGAGGTACTCCTCGGCCAGCGTGACCTGCTTCACCGCTCGGACTCGGTCCGGGGTCTGCTCAAGAATCATGTCGATCAGGGCAAAGTGCATTGCGGCGGGATGGTAGCCGCGGACGGAAAGGTCCGCAAAGATCGTCCAAATACCGCCGAAACTGCCGATGGAGTCCCCATATGGCTCGTTCGAAGACCGCATCGACTTCAACCGTTTCGCACTTCTGGAATCGCCCCGAATTTCGCGCCCGCGTCGCGTGGGTGGCGGCAGCCTTGGGCATGGCATCGCTGATGCTTGCGCTGGGTTCCTTCAACCACGCCGACTGGCCGTCGCAGGCGGTTGCCGTGCACAACACGCCCACTGCCAACCTCATGGGTCAGGCGGGCGCCACCATCGCGTACTGGACCTATGCAATCTTCGGATGGGGAACATGGTTCGCAGTGCTGCTTGCAGCCGCCGCCATTACTGCCATTCCATTTGGATTTCGCGCGCAACATCTTTGGCTGCGCGTCATCGGTACGGCGATCTTGGTACTGGCCACCGGCGCGCTGCATGCTTTGTGGTTCCCACGCCTTGGGCCAGTGGCTGGCGTCGAAGCCGGACTGATTCCGCAGTGGGCTGCAGCACAACTCGCCGCTCGCTTTAGCGGATTTGCGGCAAGCCTC
>JBBAOD010000037.1:0-14400 GCA_040401635.1 Phycisphaerales bacterium | reverse complement strand
GGATACGCAGAGCCGAGACCACCCGTTGGGGTCTCTGCGCTGACGATGCTGAAAGCGCCGTTGGTTGGTGCAATGGCTACTGAGCGACCCAGGTTGATACTTGCTGCGATGCTTGGACCCCACAGATCGCCGCTGATATCACCAGTACCGCGAATCTTCCACGTGGAGCCACTCTTCACAAAGGTAAATCCAGCGCCCGCGTTGATGATCTGCCGGTAGATGGTTGGATCATCGATGCTTGGAATAGCGGTGTCGTAGCCAGGGGCGCCGACGAGTACTTGCGGTGGCTCACTGTGGGAAAGCGCTACCGAGTAACCGAAGTTGTTGTTGATGTTGTCGGCGCGCGGCAGCAGTGATGAGTCGACGGACCACGTGGTGCCATCGTCGATGCTCTTCATGATGTATGCGGCGCCGTTGCCGGCAACAGCAGTGGTTGCTCCGGATGCTTGGGTTGGTGCACCAACCACGAGCCAGTCGGCATTATCACCATCAAACACCGCAACGGCAGAGCCAAACTGCGCGCTTGCCGCAGGAACGGGAGCCGTGACGCGTGCTGCAACATCCCAAATTCCTTCGAGGCGGGTGAACACCAGCGCACTTCCGGCGTTGATTCGGCCTTGAACATCGTCGTTCTGCGCACCAGCAACAAGGATGTTGCCATGCATGGCAAGCTTGGTGCCAGTCTGGTCATTCGCGCCGGCGGCTTCATCTTCCAGCTTCTGCATGAACTCATAGAGGCCGTCACCGTTGCGCTCATACACATAGATGGCGCCAGTATTGGAACTTCCCGAGAGCGGGCAGCCAGCGGCGATGGTGCCATCATCAATGGCGACCGCAAATCCGAATTGGTCGATCGCCTGCAGCTCTTCCGGCGCGAGTACCTGCGTGGGGACGCGCGACAGCGAGCCGTACGCGGCAGCGTTCGCGGCATCGCCCCATGAATCATCGCTGCCCTTCGTGTAGACGAACGCCGCGCCGCCGAACATGGCAACTGCGTCGTAGCCCCATGCTCCAACAACGATGTCGTTGGTCACTGAGTCGATAGCAACACTGCAACCAGTTTGCGCAAGGACGCGTGATGGCGCAATGAGTCGCTGTACAAAAGTCCAGTTGTCAGTACCGCTAGTGCGTTTGAAGACAAACGCCGCGCCGGCGCCGTTGGTGCCGAGATTGAGGGCAGGAAATCGATTGTCAACCAGTCGGATGTCCGGTGCGCCGATGACGGCGTAATTGTTCGACATGGCCACTGCAAATCCGAAGCGGCTGCCAGGGTTGGGAGCTTCGGTCAGGGCTGAGTCGACGGTGAACTTTGAGCCCACGTCCCATGCGAAGATCGGCGGCACCACCACTGGGGCGCCGGGGGTGACGCGCGCGGGAATACCCCTGGCTTGCGACAACGCGCCGTTGTCGGCGGACGCGAGCGCGCCCATGGTGGCAGCGCTCAGGGCAACAGCGAGGAGCGGAAAAACTTTCGAGGAATTGCGGCGGGAGTCATTCATGGTGTGCTGATCAACTTCTGTGGGTGCGGGAGATGCTCCCACATCATTACTTATGTTCTAACTATCGCCTAAGGATCGGTAGTATCTGCGAATTCGTGACATTTCCACAACAATAGGGCTGCGTTCAACGCGTTCAGCCTCGCCACCTTGCTTCGGGAACTCTTACCCCGCCACTCAACGTCCGAGAACCAGGAACCACAACGATGAATCCAATGAATATGAACCGCTTTATTCCCACCGTTTCCATTTGGAGATCAGCGTCGCTCATCGTCGCAGCCGTTGTTGCGGCTGAGTCGTTGCTGTCCGTATCCGCATTTGCGCAGCAGGGCGCGCCGCCGGCTCAGGGTGGTGGTGGCCAAGGCCAGGGCGGCGGTCGTGGCCAGGGCGGTGGTGGTCAGGGCGGCGGTCAGGGTCAAGGCGGCGGCCGGGGTGGTCAAGGTGGTGGCGGAGGCATGTTCCGCGGCATGGGTCGGATGGGCATTCAGAACCAGATCCGTGATTCGTTTGAGCCCGACTTTGTGCGCCGTGACATTCCGCTCTTCAAGCAACAACTCTCGCTTGAGGAAGCACAGCTTGCCGTTGTTGAACAGTTGATGCGCGATTATGAGGATGCATTTGAACCAGCTCGTGAAGAGATCATGAATCAGATGCAAGAGATCGGCAAGCAAATGATGGCGCCGATGATGGGACCAGAGATGCAAGACAAGTGGCGCGGCGCGATGGATGATGCCCGCCAACAAATGGAGCAGATGGCGCAAGAGAAGGGCGGCGAACTCACTCCCGAGGAGCGTCAGCAATTCTTCCGTACGCAGATGGAAAAGCTGGGCGAGCAGGTGCAAAAGGAAATGAAAGCGAGCGGCGCGTTCGATCAGATGCGCGGATCGCTGGGAACCATGGTCACCGATTTCAACAAGTGGCAAGAGACGAAGCAGCGTCTTCGTAGTGGCTTCATTGACGGCATGCAAGCATCGCTCACTGATCCGCAGATGAAGAAGTGGCCAGCGTTCGATCGGTTCTTGGTGCGCGAGAAGACTTTGCCGCGCGGCACGATCAGCGGTGAGAGTGTCAACCTGTTCATTGTGCTTGACGAGTCAGGTCTCTCCAAAGAGACATTCACAAAGATCCAATCAATCATGGACGAATATGAGCTGCAACTGGATGCAGCGCTGAAGGCTCGCAATGATTTCCTTGCGAGTAATGAAGGCAAATACCTGCAGTCAATTCAGACGAGCGACGCTGACGCAGCCAAGCGATTTGCCACGCGATCATTGGATCTGCGCGAGAAGGTGCGCGAAGTGAACGACCGCTATCGCGAGGCGATCTGCGCAGAACTTTCACCGGAAGATGCCTCCCGTGTGCGAACTGCGGCCCTCGCTTTGGCGTTCGACCGCGTCTATGCGCAGAACCGTGTGCAGCGTGCCTTTGAAGCAGCGATGAAGCTTGAAGGTGTTGAGGCGACGGTGATGGAGTCAATCACGGCGCTGGGCACGCAGTACACCAGCGAGGTGAGTCCGCTCAATGATCGCATCGCACAGGCACTCCGCAAGGAAGAGCCAGTGAGTCAGACCGAGGAGATGACCCGCATTGTTGGATTCATGTCCGGCGATGTTCCGATGTCGCAGATGTTCCGTCCGCGCGGTGGTCCAGGAAACGGTCGCGGCGAGTCGGGCGAACTCTTTGACAAGCGCACAGAAACCAATGACACCTACATGGAGCGCCTAGAGAAGTTGCTCACGCCGGAACAATTTGAAACGCTTCCCAAGGGTCGGGACAACAATGGTCGTGGCGGTATGGGGGGGATGATGGGTGGCAACGGTCCGATCAAGTTGGCGGACTTGCCGCAGCAGGCCCAGGATCGCATGAAGCAGTTTGATAAGAACAACGACGGAACCATCGATGACAAGGAGCGCGTGGCCATGGCTGAAGCGTTCCGTGGTGGGATGGGTGGTGGCGGCGGCGGTGGCCGTGGTAATGGCGGCGCGCCGGCTGGTCAGTCGCCGAACTAAGTCAGAACCGTCGGATTGTTGCCGATTTGTGCAAATTTATGAGGTTAGAGTCGATTGGATTCGGCGAACAACCTGGGATGAAAAATATTCCGCCCGTCCGCTTACGCGGGCGGGCGGATTTCTTGTTCAATGCGTCAATGCAGATCACACGGCGCTCATTCGTGTTTGCCTCACTCGCCACGCCGTTTGCATTTAGCACGGTGACGCACTTGCACCGCAGCGAGCCATGGAAGAATGAGAAGTTCCGCATCGCTAAGGTTGGCTGTGGCGGTATGGGCGGCAGTGACCTCTCCGAAGTTTCGAAGCACAAGTCGGTGGAGATCGTTGCGCTGTGCGATATCGATCGTCGACCGCTCGACCTGCTGCGGCTTGGTGGTAAGGGGGACGACGGCAAGGCAATCGCGCCACTGTTCGCAGGCGTCGCCGCCTTTGCAGACTGGCGCGAGATGTACGCCAAGATGGCTGACAAGTTTGATGCAGTGGTGGTGAGTACCGCCGACCACATGCATGCACCGATCGCCATGGAAGCACTCAACCGCGGCAAGCATGTGTATTGCCAGAAGCCACTCGCGCAGGGCGCGTATGAGAATCGTCGCTTGGGAGAAGTTGCTGCGTCCAAGAAATCACTGGTGACGCAGATGGGTACGCAGCGCATCGCAACCAAGTGGCGTCGCTACGGCCAAAAGTTGCTCCGTGATGGCGCGATTGGTCCAGTGAAGGAGATCTACGCATGGACGAATCGTCCAGCGGGTTGGTGGCCGCAGGGCAACCCGCGTCCAACCGGTAGCGACCCAACGCCGGACTGGCTCTCATGGGATCTCTTCTTGGGCGTTTCGCCGAATCGTCCGTTTAAGGACGGATACACGCCGTTCAATTGGCGCGGCACCATCGACTGGGGTACTGGTGCGTTTGGTGACATGGGTTGCCACATGCTGGATGTTCCGTTCTATGAATTGGAACTGGGGCGCCCGCTCACCGTGTACTGCAATCCAGTCAAGCCATCCACGGATCAATTCCCCGAGAGTGAATCAGTGGTAGTGACCTACGGTCCAACATCGAAGACTTCAAAGTCTGGTCTCACGCTGAAGTGGTTTGATGGTGGACAGTTCCCAGACTTCAAGGCGCTTGGTCTTCCGGATGGTTGGGAAGGCGGCAAGCAGGGCGAAGATGTCGTCAAGGGTGACGGCGGCGTGATTTTGGTGGGCGAGAAGGGAATCATGTGGTTCCCGATCGAGCACGCTTGGGCGCGGATCTTTGTTGATGGCAAGGCAGTAGAGATGAAGCCTGAAGATCTTGGTAGTTCCAATCACTGGCACAACTGGGTGGACGCATGCATCGCTGGTAAGAAGGATGCGTGTGTGTCGCGATTTGAGAAGGCTGCACTCATGTGTGAGAGCCTCTCGATTGGCGCGATGAGTTCGATCGATCCGGGCAAGAAGCTTGAGTACGACGAATCCACCTGCACGTTCCACAACAGTCCGGTGGCAAGCGCCATGTTGAAGCGCACCTACCGCGATGGTTGGAAGGTTGCCAACCTGTGAGTTGCGCGCGTTGCGGTGGGGGTGCGCGCGCGGTGTGGATGGTTCGAATGGCAGCGGTCACCCTGATTTCATCGGTGCTGCCAGGCTGCACTTCGCACCTTGCGCAACTGGAGGGTCCGCGTGGGCACACGGAATGGATCACCGGCGCGGCGGGACCGACCGTTGAGGTTCCGTCCGTGTTCGTGTTGAGTAATCGCACGTGGGGAACGGTGCATGTGGGAAGCTTGCGCACGTCCGTGAGTACGGAGTGTTCCACGGTGCCGCCGCTGCCGGCGTCGATTGGTCCAGGGAAGTCGATTGAAGTGGCGGTGATTGCCAAGTTCCGGCCGCAGGCGGGAGACTCGGTGTGCACGGTGCAACTGGAGACGGCGGGCGAGCCGCCGTTGGTCCTCACGATTGATGGGCGGTTTCAGCCAAGTTCACCAGTAGACGCGGGGACACCGCAGCCGATTGCGCCCGTTGCGGCTACTCCGTGACTGTTGGTCAACTCATCTACTGTTGTTGATTCTGATCAATGCGATCCCGTGCCGCGGGAAGTTGCGTGAGGATCACAATGCCGCACACCATGGAGCCGAGGTTGCCGGTAAGCACGGAGCAGATGTCAAGAATGGCTTTCGTCTTGGTGCTTTCCAGGTACTGCTGCGGCGGCGTGGTGCGTGCGCGTGAGTAGGCGATCAGTTCATAGACGCCCAGGATGGTGAGTGGGATGCTGAGAATCACGCCGAAGCAGGTGAGGAGCCACCCCGTTGCAGTGATGAGGTGGAAGATGCCGCTCACGAGTTGTGAGATGGCGATCGGTGTTGGCGGCCACTCGCCGCTCATGGGCATGGATGCGCTTGGGGCAGTTGTTGGTCCGGTCGGCGGCGTACTGGGCGCGTGCGCTGCGTCATGGCTTGTCGAAGTTGCGGCTGCGGTGGATTCGTAGTCTGGATTACCGAAGGCACGCGCAAGTTCTGCAACGAGGGCAGCGTCGCGCCACGGTCCGTGCTCACTGGTTGCCACCTGAGTGGTACTAACGATGCGCCGCTCCGCTACCCAGCGGTGCATGAGTGCGAGGTCGGCAGGTCCATAGGCTTGTCCGTTGCCGGCGATGATCCAGTAGAGCATGTACAGTACTATACATCTTATAGTAGTGGTTGCAAGTTGCGTTTCTGGCATTTCCTCGGGTTGGGCACTTGGGAATTCTGGGCTTTCCTACACTCCCGCGGTGATTACCGTGCTGCCAGTTGGCTGGATGGGCGAGAACGACCTACTGCGTGCAGTGGCGGCGGTGGCGTGTGGATCGGGGCACCCGGCTGCGGAAGAGTTGCTGCGCGAAGCAGATGTTCGGGTGATTCGTGTGGTGGACGCCGTGAATTGCGAGTGCGTAGGGGTTGGCGCGGTGGGCGTGGTGGCGGGCTCGCGCGTACTGCTTGGGTCCCCTGAATTCCTCCTTGAACATGGAGTGGAACTCTCACCGATCGTGCCGATGGCGGTATCGGATGGGATGTTTCTTGTTGCCATTGATGGTCGCTTTGCTGGCATGATGCTGATGGATGACGCGTAAGCGGGTCTTTCAGCGGTGCAGCAGGGTTGCGGAAGCGCCGGAATGGTGATGCGGAGTGCGTGTGGCGCGTATCGTTCGTGCATGGCTCACTTGCAACGCATTGTGGCGTCCAATGAGGTGGTGTTCTACCGAAGCCAGTTGTTGGCTTCGGAGGGATTTCACCATGGATTCTCCACGCGCCATGGCGGCGTGAGTGTGGCGCCCTTTGATTCGATGAATCTTGGAGTGGCGCAGGCACCTGGTGAGCCAGACAGCGACGCGAATATTCTTGAGAACGCACGGAGGTTGATGGCGGCGATTGGCGCTTCGCGGTCCGAAATGGTTCGGGTGCGGCAGGTCCATGAGTGCGCTGTGTTTCACTGCCAAGGCGACGAACGATTTGGAACCCCAAGCATTGCTGCCGATGCGGTACTGGCGACTGACGCGCGGGTTGCGCCGTGCATTCGGACTGCGGACTGCGTACCGATTTTGCTGGCGTGCATTGAAGGTGGCGTGACCTGCGCCATTCATGCAGGTTGGCGCGGCATTGTTGCTGGCGTGGTGCCGCAGGCGATCCGGGCGATGTGTGCGGTGCGCGGGACGCGGGCGGGAAGCTTGGTTGCTGCCATCGGACCATGCATCGGTCGCGAGGTGTATGAAGTTGGTCCAGAGGTCGCTAGCGAATTTGCCAAGGCAGTGGGCTCAGCATTCGTCTTGTTGCCGGGCGGGAGCCGCGTCAAGGAGCACATTGACTGTTTCGGCGCGGTGCGCGAGCAATTGCGCGCAAGTGGTGTGCCGATGGAATCAATTGATGGCGAGGAATTGTGCACCGTCGCCACGCCTCGTGAATTCTTTAGTTACCGCAGAGACGGGGCTCGGAGTGGCCGGATGGCTGCAGTGATTGTGCCCCACGGCTAACGGTATGCGTGTTAGCGGTAGCGAACCGAACGCCGGGTAGCGCAAACGGCGTGGGTACCGTAGTGTTCGTTTGATGAACTGGCGATCTATGACCTCTCGGCGCGGCTACACACTGTTGGTGGCGATTGCTTGTTGGGCGGGGTGTATGCACACTGCCGCTGCAGTTCCCATTGCCGATCCGCCGCTGGAAACACCGCGCGCCATCACCGTGGGGGTATTGAACACAGAGCCGTTTGCTATTCCGGATACAGCCATGAAGTGGACTGGATACGCCGTGGTGATGTTTGAAGCGTCATCGATTCACGCGCGGGTGGTTCCGGAGTTTCGGGAATATGCATCTGCCGATGCACTGATCGATGCGGTGGCGAGCGGCGAAGTGGATGCGGGAGTTGGGAACACGCTCGTCACCAGCGAACGACTCGCGCGAGTGGATTTTTCGCAACCGTTCTTAGACGCCGGGCTGCGCGTCATGGTGTCCTCTGAAAAGAGCAGTTCGTTCTTTCGCCTGATTGACGGCCTTGTTGAGGGCGGGCACGCGCGGTTGTTGTTGTGGTGCCTCGTGGGCGCTCTTGGGGTGACCGTGGGCGTGTCGCTGTTGCTACGACGGTTTGATCGTGAATTCACGCCGCATTTACATGAAGGTCTGGCGGAGTCGTTCCACCATGTGGTTTCCGTGGCCGTCACTGGAAAGACCAACTACAAAGGTGGTGTGGTGCCGCCGTGGATCGGTCGGATTGTTGCAGCTATCTGGCTGTTGTTTGGACTGGCAACGGTTGCCTACCTGACATCGACCGTCACCAGTGTGATGACCGCGGATGTCATGCATCGGCAGATCAACGGTCCAAATGACCTGAGAGGTAAGACCGTCGGCATTGTGGATCAGAGCGGTGGCGACACCTATTGCTCAGAACAGAAATTGGATGTTGTCCGATTTAAGAAATTTGCGGATGCCGTGCAAGCCATGTCGGAGCATCGTGTTGATGCAGTGGTGGGTGACGCATCCATCTTGGAGTATTACGACCTGAAACACCCCGAGGACAAGATTGCTGTTGTTGGTGAATTGTTCCAGCGTCGGCACTTTGGATTTGCGTTTCATCGTGATGGGACGAATCTGCGCGAAAAATTCGACATTGCCATTGTGGCTTTGCGCGAGAATGGGACGCTTGATCAAATTCGCCAGCGCTGGTTTGGGCACTGACGCTGCACAGCATCATGTTGATGTGGCGCTATTGAATTCAATATCGGTTAGCGGATTTCCACTTTGGTAGCGCGCACAACCAACATGCCAGCGTCGTTGCGTTCGGTGACGGTGCCGGTGACGGCCACGGTCACCAGCGGGTCGAGCCCGGAAATGCCGCGAACCGAGCCCTTGAGGGGACGGCCGTCCGAACCAGCAAACTCGATGGTCGCAGTGCCGCGCTTGAGGGAAGCACGGTCTTCGCAGCAGTAATCCCACGGCGTCTCGCAGTGGTCGGGATCGCCTGCATCCGCGCAACTCTTGAGCGATGGATCAACGATGGTGAAGACGGCGCGATCGGCAACAAATGGATCTTCGCTGCCACCGATGCGACCGACGATGGTGATGGTTTCGCCTTGCTTGGCAGTGAGCTTTGCAGCGGTTACACCAGTTCCGGCTGCTGGACCCTTGGTGATCATGCCGGCGGGGATGATCGTGGTTGCTTTGGTTTGTGGTGCAGCGGCGCCATCGCAGGCAGCCATGGTGATTGCCAGAAGCGCGCAACTACCGAATGATGCGCAGGCGCGGAGTACGTATGGAGCAGAGGTCTTCATTGCAGGGGTTCCTTGAGGTAAATGAGGAGATATAGGAGTTGTAAAGGTTGCCGGACGGGGTTCAGTCGGATTTGAGTGCGGATGGAAGTGGCAGCCGAAGGCAGCGGATAGCGGGCACCACGCAGCCAGCAACACCAACGAATACTCCGGTGGCAAGTCCGATGGCAACCACGAATTCGTCGATCTTGATGCCAAAGGTGCCCATAGAGAATTGGATGGCGATGCCGTCAAGAAACAGAATGGCAAGTACCACGGCAATCAGCGCGCCAGTCATGGAAGCGATCAGACTCTCTTGCAGCAGACTTGCAGCCACTGCCTTGCGGGTGAAGCCAAGCACCTGCAACATGCCGATTTCGCGGACTCGGCTTGCAAATGCTGCGTACATGGTGTTGAGCCCACCAAGGAGTGCGCCCAATGCAACTAGCACAGCACTGGCGAGCACCATGATGCGTACCGGTCGGTAGAAGGCACTCTGCGATGCGTAGTACGCGGGTTCGGAAATTGCGCTCAGTTCAAGGTCAATGCGTCGTTGTGCAAATTCCGCCACGTCTGATGCGGACGCGTCTGGCGAAAGTGTGATGATCACCGCAGAGATGGTGTCGCGCTGGGTGAGTACGAGTGCATCGCTGAGCGGCATCCATGTTTCGCCGTCGATCACCGTGCCGGGCGCGCGAATGAGTCCAACCACTCGGAACGGTCGCGTGTCGACGATCACCTCCGGACCGCCGCTGCCTGTGTCGGTGAGCATGGTGGCGAGCACGTCTGGGCTGATTCCTGCGGAGCGGGCCGCACTTGCCCCGAGTGCCACTTCATTGGCACCTGGTTGTGGTGCACGTCCCGCCACTAACCGCGCTTGCGGATGAACGATGAATGCACTTGGAGTAATGCCTCGAACAAGGCCGATGTGTTCCGCGGAATCGGCGGAAGGCGCTGCGCTTTCGTTCGTGCGCAACATCACTGCGAGCGCGACGTTGATTTCCGGGCTTGCCAGCGGGCGGCCATCAAACGTGGCAATTCCATTGAGGCTGGCGGCCACTACGCCGGCGGATGATTGGCTGATTTCACTGCGTTCAACACTTTCCTCGCTGCCAGCTCCGAGGAGGACAACGTTTCGCTCTTGGCCGCTGGCGCGCAGCGCGCTGGCCATACCGATAGCGAATCCCGCACCGGCCATGGAAAGGATGGCAACAAGCGCCGCGCCGCCAACCGAAAGCATGAGTCGCGATGGACTGCGTCCGAGGTTGCGCGCCGCGTAGGAGATGGGGAGAAGTCTCAGCATGGTGATCCTTATGCGGTGCGAAAGCCTTGGACAATTTCGCGGCGTGCAGCAGACAGTGCAGGGACGATGCCTGCGACCGCGCCAAGAAGCGTTGCCAACACAACGCCAGCAACCGTGGCCATGTTGCTTGCGGTCACTTCAATGGAAACACCTTCCATGGTGAAATTGAGGTGGGCAAATTCAATGGCGGCGTGCGCGCCGATAGCGCCGATGGCGCCACCAGCCGCGCCGAGCATGGCCGCCTCCATGACCACCATCCATGCGATGTCTGCGCCCGTCCAGCCGAGCGTTTGCAGAATGGCGTGGTCGCGAATGCGGTCGCGCACCGCCAAGGCGATAGCGTTAGCAATCAACGCGAATACGGCTGCCAAACTTGCCCAGCCGACAATGCTTGCGAAGCGCACCAAGACAATCACATCGCGTGCTGCGCGGGCGACGAAAGCAGATTCCGGGCGAGTGGTGGTCGGGAATTGGTCG
Organism: Phycisphaerales bacterium; assembly: GCA_040401635.1. GTDB lineage: Bacteria > Planctomycetota > Phycisphaerae > Phycisphaerales > SM1A02 > UBA966. The sequence goes on along the minus strand of JBBAOD010000037.1, from coordinate 3,364 downwards.
TGCGCAAAGGCTTCGTCAATAGCGCTCGCCACGGCTTCCATCTTGGATGGGTCGTCGACTTCAACATTGAACTGTGTCACGATGCCGCCCGTTCCACCGCGTTGTGCAGTCTCTTGCAGAAATCCCAGGTGTGCGTATGCAACGTTGCGATCTTGAGCGTCGTCGCTGTCAAAGACGCCGGCAACCCAACTGCGGACTCCGGCAGCATCGAAGCGGTCGCCGGCGCGAAGGCGACGTCGTTCGGCAAGTGCTGAGCCGACCAGCACCGCGTCGCCACGCGATTGCCAATCACTGACCGATCCAGAACGAAGCTGCGCTTGCGCAATGTGTTCTTGCAGGTAGCCCTCATCCGGGACGCCTCGAAAAGTCACTACATCTAAGGAAGCGCGGCAGTTGTTCACCACAATCTTGATGGGCACCGCGGCCTTCACGCCTTCGATGCGCAGAATCGATCGCTCGTAACTTTGCGGAAGTTGGCTAGCAAATGGGCAGAATCGATTCTTTCGGTACACCACGAGCCGAGTCTCCGCTGCACCGGCTTCGGTGGCTTTGACAACGCCGTCGCGCATGCTTTCGACGAATGAGAAGAGAAATGTTGCAACTGCGATACCAGCCACAGTCAAGCCGGTGCGGAGTGGACGGCGGACTAGGTTCTTCCATGTGAACGGAATGGTGCGGAGGAAGGAGTTCATCGATGTGCTCCCGATGCGGCGACCTGTGCCGCGTGTTCGAACTCTGCGGCATCAATGATCTTGCCCTTTTCCAGGTGCACAATTCGTCCAGCGCGCGCAGCAGTCGATGGATCGTGAGTGACCATCACAATGGTTTGATTGCGCTCCTTGTTCAGTCTGACCACGAGATCCATCACCTGCATGGCGCTGGTTCGGTCAAGATCACCGGTCGGCTCATCGGCAAGGATGAGCGTTGGGCGCGTCACAATGGCGCGTGCGATGGCGACGCGTTGCTCTTGACCGCCGGAAAGCTGCCGCGGGTAGTGCGAATAGCGGTCTGCGAGCCCAACAAGTTCCAATGCTTCGGTGACGCGCTGATGGCGTTCTTTGGCCGAGATTGCGTGCAGTAACAACGGCATTTCTACGTTTTCATACGCAGTAAGTACTGGGACAAGGTTGTAGAGCTGGAAGATGTAACCGACGTTGGCGCTGCGCCACGCTGCCAGTGCATTTCGACCGAGTGTCCCAATGTCGCGGCCACCGATGGTGATTGTCCCGGCAGTAGGTCGATCGATACCAGCGAGCAGGTTCAGTAGCGTGGTCTTGCCACTACCGGACGGTCCCATCAGTGCAACGAAACTCCCACCGTGAATATCAATATCCACATCTTGCAGGGTTTGAATGACTTCTTCGCCTCGACGGTAATCCTTGCGTAGTTTGCGGCATTCAATGGTGCTCATGTTGGGCTCCTTCCATGGTGTTGGTTTCGCGCCATGATTCAGTGACGCGAACGCGTGATCCGGGTTTCGGTGCTGTGAGTGGGGCGCGGACCGCCATGTCGCCAGCGCGCAGGCCGCTTGTCACCGGGCGCCAACCGCGTTCGGCTTCGCCGATCGATCCGAGGGCTCGACGTTCAATGGTGCCGCGTCCATCCTCAAGACCAGCAATCAGCAACACGGACGGCGGGTTTGAGCTTGTATCGACGCAATCTTCGCGTACCCAGAATGCCTCTTGTCCGGCGTTGTTGCTGGCAGCGGGATCAGCGCTTGTGCTGTTCGAAGTGCTACTACTTCCGCTGTTTCTGCCGCTCACTTGTGGGAACAGTTTGACGCGCGCCAGCATTTCTGGCTTCAGCGCCGGGTCGGGATCAATGATCCGCACCTTGGCCTGCACGGTGTTCTTAGCGATGTCCGCTTGGTGAACAACGCGGATGATTTCAGCACGGAACGCGCGGTCTGGAAGGACATCGACCGTCACTTCCGCACGATCGCCAATAGCGATTCGGCCAGCATCTGCAAGCGGCACGTCAGCGCGAACTTGCAATTGCGATGGGTCATACAACTCAATGAGTGGCTTGCCATCTTGCATGCCACCGCCGATCATGCCGGGCACTGCGAGTCGTGCCATGACCACGCCAGCGATCGGCGCACGGACTTTGGTTCGTTCCAAGATCAGCGCGCGCATAGCTCGTTCTGCATCGGCGCCTTCCTCAGCGGCGCGCATGGCATCAATACGAATCTTCAGTCTGGCAACTTCGCCAGCGCTGGCGGCACCGCTCTCAACAAGGCGCGCCTTTCTGGACAGTTCATCCTCCATTTCACGGCGCTTGGCACGGGTTTCTGCCAAGGCCGCCTCCGCTAAACGTACGCCGATGCGCTGCTCTTCATCATTCATCTCCACGAGCACTTGGCCGGCTTCGACGCGTTCGCCTTCGAGCACCAGTACGGTGCGAACGACGCCCGGCGTGAGTGCTGGCACCATGACGGCGAACGGCGATGGCTCGATCCAGCCCGGCGCTTGAACGGCAGCGCCTTCGCGCTTCACGGTTGGCTTTGCGGATGGGTCGTTGCGGTCTGAAGAAGTGCCACTCGCATTGCCTGCGCCTGCGCGCAACGAAACCGGAACGACATCAACCGTTGGAACGGGGACGAATGAATGCCATCCGGTCCATAGAAGCGTTCCGGCGGATGCCGCAACCAGCGTCACTGGCAAGACAATACGAGTCAATAGGCGGCGCGGCGGGTGGGGGATAGTGCTGGTCATTCCATTGTCTCCAATGCGGTGAATTCAAAGTCGGGGGCGGTACTGCCGGAGCCCATGCCAGTGACGGCCGGCATTCCGGACGGTCCATAGGATGGCAAGCGAGTGCCGGCAAGTGCGCGTTCAAAGCCGAGTGCTGCCAGCGCGCGGTCGCGCTCGGCGCGCGCAATCTGAATGCGCACGTGATTCTCTTGGTGTTCACTGCGCCACAACTCAACGGCAGGGCGCTCGCCCGCGGTGACGCTATTGGCAAGGATCTCTTTGTTTGCTGCAAAGCTACGCAGCGTTCCATCGCGCAGCGTTACGGTGTGATGTTCTGCCGCTGATACCCCGGCGAGTGCGCGTCGGGTGTCGATGACTGCCCGTTGCCACAGGCGATCTTCATCAATCCGTGCAATCTCCAGATCAACGATGGCAGCATCGAGTCGGAAGTTGCCTTGATTGAAGAGCGGGATGGATGACTCCACAGTGAACATCACGGCCTGATCACCTTCCATGTCTTGCTCCCAACCGCCGCCGAGCATGAGTGATGGCCATCGATTTGCCATGGCGAGCGAAACGCGCGACTCCATGCCATTCACTCGCGCAGCAGCAGCGCGTAGGTCAAGACGGCGGCTGCGGACAAGTTCCCTCAGTGCGTCGTCGTCATCGGG
>JBBAOD010000036.1:0-15421 GCA_040401635.1 Phycisphaerales bacterium | reverse complement strand
GATCATGACACGGATCGCGCCTGACTGATTGCGGTCCGGATTTGAGTCCGGGTTTCAAGTAGTGAAGCGCGAAACTTCGTTGTCGAGACCATCCACCGCATCGCGAAGGTGTTTGGTGGCGCTATTGAAATCACCCAAGGCAGAGGCGGTTCGTGCGGTGCCCTCGGCAAGTCTGCCCATGGCGTCACGGATCTGATCCGCGCCCAGTGACTGGGCTCGCATGCCAACGGTGACCTGTTCAAAGCGCCCTGTAATTCCTTGTACGGCGGAGATGATTTCGCCGAGATTGCGCGAGATATCGCGGATCTCTTCAACGCCGCCCTGTACCTGAGCGGAGAAGGTGCCCATCTCTTTAACGCCAGCCTTGACGCTGCCTTCCATCTCTCGCACCATGCGTTCGATGTCGAGCGATGCCACGGCGGTCTGTGTGGCGAGGTAGGCGATTTCGCGTGCGACGACAAGGAATCCCAACCCGTGTTCGCCGGCCTTCTCGGCTTCAATGGCGGCGTTGATGGACAGGAGATTGGTCTGGTTGGCAACCTTGGCCATGGTGACGATCACCAGGTTGATTCGGTCGGCGCTCTCGCGGATCTTGGTCAACTTGTCACCGAACAATGCGGTGCTCTTCGCCAATTGCTGCATGGTGGAATCCATGCCTGCAAGGTTGGCGCGACCCTCTTCGGCACGGTGCCCCGTTTGCGAGGCCATTTCGTTGACCTCGTTCATGGTGCGCAACAGCTCTTGGCTGGTGGTGGAGATCTGGTGGACGGCAGCGCATGCTTCGGCGGTAGCGGCACCGTGATCCTCGATCACCTGCTTCTGCTCTGCACCAGTGGATTGCATCACCGTGGCGGTGGCGTCAAGCGTGGCAGTGGACATCTGGATGCGGCCAATGAGCGCACGCAGGTCGGTGGTCATGGTGTGGATGGCGTCGAGTAGCGCTCCGGTTTCGTCCGCAGAGATAGTGCCCATCTCGGCACGGAGGTCGCCGCCGGCTACTTGCCGAGCAACGGTTACCGCCGCACGAATGGGCGTGGAAATGGAACGCGCCACGAAGAGTGCCGTGACGACCACGCCAATACCCAAGACGATCGTGAGAGAGATGATGAGATTGCGTTGAAAGTTCAGTAAGGCGAAGGCTTCGCTCGCATCCTGCTTCACCAACATTCCCCAACGGTAGCTGGGCAGGTAGCACCAGGCGGCACATACTTCAACGCCGCGGCCGTCTGTCACGGTGCCATATCCGCGGCTTCCGCTCGCGGCATCTCGGGCGGTTACCTCGCCGACGCTTCCGGTGGCGAGGTGGAACTTGAATGCAGCATCGGGGTCAGTGCGGGTGGGGGAGGTGACGGTGATCCCCGTTGCGTCGCGTTGCGCGGTGACGATTTCGCCAGTTTCGCCGAGTCCAGTGACATCCGCGAGCATGCGCCAGACTTGCTCTGGGCCAAGACCACCAGCCGAGACACCAATCACGCGTCCATCGCTGACGATGGGGCTGGTGATAAACATGATCGGCTCGCGCGATGAGCCGTAGGGTTGAAAGGCGGTGATTTCCGACTGCAACAGTGTGCGTGCGCGGTCGAAGCCTGCGGTCAGTTCCGAGGTGGCGAGTTCACCGGTAAGAATCGAAGAGCCCACCGTGAATGATGGATCAACCGACAAACGAATGATTCCGGCCGTATCGATAAGTAAGAGCCGCTTGTATCCCAGCGCTGTGGCGGTTCGGTCAATGTTGATCGCGGACTTCTTCGTGCCTTGCGGGTCGCTGAGGGCATCTTCATTGAGCCGAGCCATCGCTTGGCGCATGCCCGCGCCTCCCGCCATCGCCGTAGCGTCGGCGAGTCTCTCCAGTGCGTATGTTTCCAGTTCACTGGACTTCGCCGCATTGATTTGCACCAGTTTCTCGCGAACCGAGCCTTCGAGCGCTTGTGTTGCAATGTTTGCGGTGATCACAGCCAACGCAATGCACGGCACCAGCGAGAGCAGAAGAAACCACGTCAGCAGTCGCCCGGCGATCGATCGATGCATTGCAATTCGGGTGTCAACAACTGCGGGTGTAGCGGGCTCGTTCATGGTGAAGGTTTCTCGCGCAGAGCACGTGCTGGTGGTGCGGCCCGGATTGGGTCCGCCGCTGGTGCAATCCACTGTCCGCCCCAGCTGCGGTTGAGGTCGAGAACGAATTTCTCCCACACCTCGCGCGGGCGGGAGGATGGAAACGGCACCGGTCGTACCGCGGTTCGGCTTCGCCAGACGATTTCAAATTGGCCGTCGTTTCGAATTCGCCCAATGGATACGGGGCGCCAGGTGTGTTGCGTCTGCGGATCGACGGCAATGGTTCCTTCGGGTGCGTTCAGGCTTTGACGACGAAGTGCGTAACGGACTGGACGGACATCGGTGTTGTCGGCCTCGCGTACAGCCTGCGCCCAAAGTTTGACGCTGAAATACGCAGTTTCCATCACGTCTTGCACGGTGCGGTCGCGCCCGTAACGCGCTTTGAATGCGTTGACGAATTGAACGTTCTCTGGACGGTCAATGCTCTGGAAGTAACTCCATGACGCATAGTTGCCAACCATGCTCCCCAACGGCATGGCATGCAATTCATTCTCACCGAGTGCGAAGGTCAGCACCGGTGTCTTGGCCGGATCGACTCCCGCCTGGCGGAGTGCTTGTGCAAATGCAAGTGCTGAATCGCCGACCACGGAACTGAGTACAACATCGGGTTTCGTGTCCACAATGGCGTTCGCGGCCGCGGCTACATCCATGGAGCCGAAGGGGATGTATGCCTCGGCCACCTTCTCGGCGCCGAGCGCGGTGAGTTGGTCGCCGATGATCGCATTGACGCAGTGCGGCCAGACGTAATCGGAACCGACCAGAAAGAATCGACGCGCCCCAAGTTTCTCGTGGCACCATTGCACAGCCGGTGTGATTTGCTGATTCGGCGCAGCGCCGGTGTAGACGATGTTTGGTGATTGCTCTAAGCCTTCGTATGCCATCGGGTAGACCAAGAGATGGTCGGCAGCCTCAACAACAGGCAGCACACCCTTGCGGCTGGCGCTGGTCCAACATCCAAAGATGACGCACGCGCCATCTTTGCTAATCAGGTGGTCGGCTTGCTTGGCGAAGGTCGGTGGATCAGAGGCGCCGTCAGCAATAACCCATTTGACCGGGCGCCCAAGCAGGCCGCCTTCGGCATTGATTTCCTCAAGCGCAAGCACTTCAGCCTCAATCATCGACAATTCACTGACCGCCATCGGCCCGGTCTGTGAATGGAGAATTCCAACAATGATCGGGCTTCGATCGTTGAGGATCCGATCAAATACGCGCCAAGTAAAGGTGATGACGACCCCCGCAACGACCAGCAGCCCGATGCGGAGCATCAAGCGGCGTCGGTTCGACTGCACGGGGGTAGTCGTCGTCACAGTTGCAGCGCCTGCGGTTGCAGCGCGATTTGGTTTACGTGGAGGACGTGCTTCAGTGTGATGGCTGGCCATCGTTACTTTACGACTTCGTCTCTAAGAGTGTCACTTTCATTCCACAGTCGAGGATCTGTTGTTCATCAATCGGACCGGGGGCATCAATCATGAGATCGCCACCGGACTGCGTCTTCGGGAAGGCGATGACGTCGCGGATGTTGTCGGTGCCGACCAAGTGCATGAGCAGGCGATCAAGTCCAAAGGCGATGCCGCCGTGCGGCGGAGCGCCGTGCCGAAGTGCACTGAGCAGGAAGCCGAATTTGGCGTCGGCATCTTCCTTGGTGAGACCGATGAGCTTGAATACTTTCTCTTGCACATCCATTCGGTGAATACGAATGGAACCGCCGGCGATTTCGCTGCCATTGACAACCAGGTCATAGCCCGCGCTCAGGCACTTACCTGGTTCGCTTTCAAGAAGGTGGAATTGATCGGGATTTGGGCTAGTAAATGGATGATGCATGGCCACCCATCGTTGACCATCCTCGTCCCAATCAAACATCGGGAAGTCAATCACCCAGAGGAATCGCCATTCGGATTCATTGACGAGGCCCATGTCGCGACCAACCTTCAGGCGAAGTTCGCCGAGCGCCTTGGTAGCCGAATCCCAGTGGTCGGCCACGATGAGAACGCTGTCACCAGGCTGCAGTGCCAGGCGCGCAACGAGTGCATCCTTGAAGGGCTCCAAATGTTTAGCGACGCCGGTATCAAATCCAGCAGCGGTGAACTTTGCAACCGCCACGCCGCCGGTCTTGAACTGCTTGACGAATTCGGAATACCCATCCGTCATCTTGCGCGTGAGTTTCTCAGCACCGCCCGGAACGCGGATAGCCTTGACGCACCCACTACGACCAGCGCGGGTCTTCTCAATGGCTTGTTGGAAGACTTGGAATTCGCTGCCAGCAACGATGTCGGTGATCTCGCGAATTTCCAACGGATTACGCAGGTCGGGGCGATCAATGCCAAATCGATCCATGGCGTCTTGCCAAGTCATTTGCTCAATGCGGCCAATGTCATAGCCAAGGATGTCATGCCACACGGCGTGCGCAAAGCCGCCCATCATGGTCATGACGTCTTCACGCTCAACAAAGCTCATTTCCAAGTCAATTTGACTGAATTCCGCTTGGCGATCAGCGCGTGGATCTTCGTCGCGCAGGCACTTGCAGATCTGGATGTAGCGATCGAAACCAGCCACCATCAGGATTTGCTTAAAGAGCTGCGGGCTCTGCGGCAGGGCGTACCACATGCCTTGGTGTAAGCGTGCGGGAACGATAAAGTCGCGCGCGCCTTCCGGTGTGCTCTTAATGAGTAGCGGCGTCTCAACTTCCGCAAATCCGTTGGCTGCAAAGTAGTCGCGCGCCAACTTGGTGACCTTGCTGCGCGTGCGCAAAATGTGCTGCATGCGCGGGCGGCGCAGGTCGATGTAGCGGTACTTCAGGCGCGTTTCTTCGCCGATCTTCTCGGCGTCGTGATCATCGGGCAGGATCGGCGGGTTTTCAGCCTTGTTGAAGATCTCAAGTTCTTCGGCCGCCAGTTCCACCTCGCCGGTCGCGAGTTTGTGATTTGGCTCACCCGAACGGAGACGAAGAATGCCACGCACCCCGATCACGTCTTCGCGGCGGAGCGCCTTGGCTTGCTGCACGAGTTCGGGGCTGGCATGTTCCAGATTGAAGACCACTTGGCAGAGGCCGTCTCGATCCCGAATGTCGACGAACAGCAGTCCGCGACCTTGGTCGCGATAGGTGTTCACCCATCCGTTGAGGGCGATTGTCTTACCGGCATCGGCAAGGCGTGGCTGTCCGCAGGTGTGCGTGCGCTTGAGCATGGTGGGGGGTTCAGGGTGAAGGGTCAAGGATAGCTTTGTGCGGCATAACCCGTTCGTCATAAATAGGTGCCGTTCACCCCTGTCCCTATTTTCGGTGGGCGTTCGAAGTGAGTTGAGACGTCCCCCGCCCCCTCCGTTGCGCGCGGGACCCTCGGACGCGGACGGCTGCGCTCCACAAGGTTCCGCTTAGCCTCGGGCGAATCTGTTCGTCCGGTTGGCACCCACGGGGCGTACGTCCAACTGCCGGACTTCTCAGTTTCACACGCCGCTTACCGAGGATCCCGTGCTCACTGTGGGGGCTCGCACACGGAAGGCGCTTGGAGGCGAGGGGCTGGAACCTGTTCCCGTGGTCGCAGGCGGCCCGGAACAATTTTCAGGCTCAGCGCGGTTAGAAACGCGTTTTTTCACTCACTATGAAAATCTCAAAAAATGCATGATGGCTGGGGGGGGGGAAATTTCGTTCTTGTATGTGGAGCGTCTCATCATCCGCAGGTCAAGCCTGTAAATGATCAACGCAATTCAAGAAGCGCTTGCTCCGGGTGGGGCAAACGTGTGGAACAACCGCGCCGACGGTCTCGGCTTTGTCACGTCTACACGGGAGTGTGGACTTTCAGATCGGGCATTGCCCGAAGGAATCAAACATGCGCAAGTCATTCATTCTTGCTTTGATGATGGCGGTCACAGCGTGTAACGCCGCGGCGTTCGCCGATACGGTGGTTTACAGCAATATTCCAACCACGTTGGATCCAACTGGCTACTACAGCCAGGCATATCAGGCCGACAGCCTCGCAGAGTTTGGTGATCGGATCAATTTCGGCGGGACGGCACGCCAACTGACGTCCGTCACGACATGGATGGACAGTTACGCTGCCGCGGCAAACTGGACAGGCTTTCAATCGAACACCACGGTCGGTGGGGTTGCTGGCTACACGTACGATTTCACATTCAATATCTATGCCGCCGGCAGCGGTTCCACCCCGGGCGCATTGCTCGGTACGGTGACGCAGTCACAATTTGTGCGTTACGAGACTGGCGGGGCGCTCGGTGGACTCTTTGCGATGACCTTTGATCTGAGCTCACTTAGTCTCACCGCGCCGGATTCGATTGTGTACGGGCTCGCGTTCAACACGCAGACGTACGGAACCAGTCCGACTGGAGCCAACGGCCCGTACAACGGTCTCAACTTTGCGTTGAGCATGGATGGAGCCGCTGGCATTACGACTGGGTCGAATGTAAACCTCAATGACGTGTTTTGGGCGCAGAACGGCGGGGCGTTCCAAGCCAATTCTGGATGGGCCCCCTATCCGGGCGTCGGCAGTGCGCTCACGCCCATCGTGAGCTTCTCTGCCGTCCCCGCCCCAGGCGCCATCGCGCTCCTCGGCGCAGCTGGTCTCATCGCCGCCCGCCGCCGTCGCGCCTGACATCACTCTGCACTCCACGCTGGCTTCGGCCAGCGTCCACACTCCACGCCCCCTGGCGCTTACGCGTCTGGGGGCGTGTGTGCGTTGGTGCGCTCCAACAACCGCAGTCTGTTGATCTCCACCAACGCCCCCTGGCCGCAGGCGCCGGAGAGGACAGGGCCGCGCTCAGCGGCCGTCCTCGTGAGGCGAATGCGGGCCAGTAGGTAACCGTGATGCAACAACGCGAGACAGCACGCAATCGGGATCCCGCAACGCAACCAGAAACATCGTGCCCCCTTCTCCAGGATGTACTGGTGGGCATCGTCCCTTCCCGCCCCGCATCAAGGCTGAGTGCATTTCCTATGCTGCGCATGTGGCAACCGTTCTAGTTACTGCGTTCGAGCCCTCAGGGGATGCCCATGCTGCGCCTTTGGTGCGAGCATTGCGCGCGCTGGCCCCGGATGTTCGCGTGGTTGGTTGGGGCGGCCCCAAGATGCGTGCTGCTGGGTGTGAGATGGCGGGCGAGACAGCGCGTGATGGTGCCATGACGCTGGTGGGGTTGAAGAAGATTTCTGAGGTTCGGCGCATCGTTGCGAATATTCGTGCGTGGGCAGCCGTCAATCCAGTGGATGTGCATGTGCCAGTCGATAGCCCCGCGGCGAATTGGCATATTGCCTCATGGATGAAGCAGCATGGTCGCGGATCTGCCGGTGGATCACGCGTGGTGAATCTGGTTGCGCCGCAACTGTGGGCGTGGGCGCCGTGGCGGATTCGGAAGTGGCGGCGTACCAGTGATGCAATTCTTTGCCTGCTGCCATTTGAAGAAGAGTGGTTTCGGTCGCGCGGCGTGCGCGCACACTTCATTGGGCATCCAGTACTGGGCGAGCCCGTGAGTCCAGATGCACTCATGCGTGCCAAGGAACTTCCCTCGGGTACGCCGAAATTGTTACTACTGCCCGGAAGCCGCAGCAGCGAAGTGCGCGCCAACATGCCGCTCATGTTGGAGGTGTTCCGTGCGGTCACGCACGCGCGACCTGGACTGGTTGGCCTGGTCATGGCAGCCAATGATGCGCTGGTGCCGCTTGTGCATGCTGCTGGACGCGGCGCTGCGTGGCCGAGCAACTTGCATGTGGCAAGCAATGATCCGGATGCTGCGATCGCATGGTGCGATTGCGCGCTCAATGTCAGTGGCACGGTGAGCCTTGACCTGGCACATCAACGCAAGCCGATGGTGGCGCTGTATCGAACGGGGTTTGTGAAAGCTGCTGGGAGTGCGGTGGTACTGCTGACGCCGCATCGGTTGCTACCAAACATCATCGCGCGCCGCGAGATTGTGCCGGAGTTCATTCCGCATGCGGGCGGGGCGGGGCCGTTGTTGCGCGCGCTGGAGCCGCTTCTTGATGATGCCGAACTCCGTGCCCGTATTTCCCGTGATTTGGATGCAGTCACGCGGAGCTTTGAAGGACACGACCCCGGCCGCGAGGCGGCCGGGGTCGTGCTTGGTTTCATTCATAGTGCGCCGGGCCGCGCCGAAGCGCGCCCGATGTCCATCACTTGATCGGTTCAAACGTGAAGGTCTGGCCACCGATGACGCCTTCAACCATCAGGCCCTCTGCACCGAAGGCAACCACTGCGACACCATTCTTGTAGTCGATCGCGGTGCTTGCACCAGCGTTCGCTGCAACGGCGGAAGCACCGGCTTGGAACGCGGTCTCGCCACGCTTGAAGCGGTCGAAGGACATCTTGTCCTTGAAGAAGATGACTTGCGCGTATGACTGTCCACCGATCTGCGCGCCGATGGTTCCGCCGCCGACCACGCTCTTCGCGACCAGCTTGCCGCCCTCGTACACCAGGCCAGTGCCCCTGAAGCCGCCGACGACCAAGCCGCCCTTGCCGATTTCTGGGTAGACCGCATAGCCGTATGCGTTGGTGAATTCCTTGCCGGTTGCAGGGAACTTCGTCTTGCAACGCTCGATCGTTCCCTGTGCGTCGTCCTTGAGGATGGCGGCCTGCTCGGCAGGTGGAAGCTTGGAATCGGAGTCGCATCCCATCGGGAGCGCGCTGAGCGAAATACCGGCGAGGATCATGACGGGTAGGCAGAGTGCAGTCTTCTTCATGGTGGTGTTCTCAGTTGAGTGAATGGATGAGTTGCTGGGACAAACAAAAGATACCGACTTTGTAGTGACCGGGTTGGACGGGTCGCGCACCCGAGCAGGCAGATTTGTCTCGCTATCATTCCGCGTCATGATCCGCCGGACCGCTTCCATCGTTGCCGCGCTTACCGGCGCAGCATTTCTCCTCGCCGCCGCCCCCGTCCATGCTGTGCAGGATGCGCCGAACAAGAAGTTGAAGATTGTCAGCAGTCTTCCACAGACTGGTAGCGCCAATGCGCAGACCACCAGCATTGTGAACGGCATCAAGATGGCCATCGACGAGCGAGGCGCGATGGTTGACGGATTCAAGATTGAGTTTGAGGCGATGGACGACGCCAGTCCGCAGAAGGGAAACTGGGACGGTCAAATTGAGTCCGCCAACGCCAAGCGAGCGATCGCTGACCCGGCGGTGGTTGGATACATCGGTACCTACAACTCCGGTGCAGCCAAGATCTCGATGCCGCTTCTTAATAAAGCCGGACTCGTGATGGTGAGCCCGGGCAACACCGCTGCCGGTTTGACCAAGCCAGGCCTCGGCGAGCCAAATGAGCCGGCCGTCTATCGCCCATCGGGCAAGGTGAGTTACTTCCGCGTTGTGCCCGCCGATGACATTCAGGGCGCCGTCGCGTGTGAATTCTGCCGCAACGACTTGAAAGCCAAGAAGGTATTCATCCTCCACGATCGTGAGCTGTACGGCAAGGGCATTGCCGATGTCTTCAAGAAGACCGCCGAAGCCACTGGGGTTGAGGTGGTCGGCTTCGAAGGTATCGATGCCAAGGCTTCCAACTATCGATCGCTGGTCACCAAGATTCGCGCCGCTGCTCCGGACGTCGTGTTCTTTGGCGGCACCACGCAGACCAATGGCGCACAGGTGCTCAAGGACTTGCGTGCGGGCGGAGCCAAGATTCCGTTCGTTTCACCGGATGGCACCTTTGAAAAGGCATTCATTGAGGCCGCTGGCAAGGACAGCGTCACCAAGGAACAAGGCGGCGTGTACATCACTTTCGGCGGTGTGCCTTCGGAAATGTTGACAGGTATCGGCGCCAAGTTTGTGAAGAGCTACCAGGCGAAGTACGGCGAGATTCCTGAGGCGTATGCCGTCTATGGCTACGAAGCAGGGTGCGTCTTGCTTGATGCCATCGACCGCGCTGAGACCAAGGACCGCGCGGCGATCATTGCTGCAGTGGCTGCCACTAAGGATTTCAACGGCGCACTTGGTACGTGGAGCTTTGATGAGAATGGCGACACATCCGTCCGCACCATGTCGATCAACACCATTGAAGATGGCGCATTCAAGTTCGTCCGTACAGCGGGTGGGGCGGCGAAGGCCAAGTGATGCAGCAAACGGTTGCTGCAGCAGAATTTCTAGCAGCGTGCGCGCTTTCACGCGTTGACGCTGTTAGTGGCTTTGCCCGTGATGGTTTGCTGTCTTCGCAAGAGGTATTCACTCAGCAACTCGTCACCGGGCTTTCCAACGGCATGATCATTGCACTGATCGCCATTGGTTACACCATGGTGTACGGCATCATTGAGTTGATCAACTTTGCGCACGGCGACCTATGTATGTTGGGCGCATACTTTGCGCTCACTGTCGTGGGGGCACTTGGTGTTGACCAATGGGCGGGTACGGGCGGCATGATGGGCCTCGTGCTGGTGCTGGTTGGAACTGCTGCGTTCTGCGGTTCACTCAATTGGTCGATTAACCGTCTTGCCTATCGACCGCTGCGCAAGGCCAGCAAATTGAGTCTATTGGTAAGTGCCATCGGTGCAAGTTTCATCTTGGTGAATCTGGGGCTCTTCTGGGGTGGTTTGCCCATGGATGTGTTTGCCAATGGAACCAGTTCCGCTGCGCCGAAAGCATTTCCGGCGTTGGTTTCTGCGGATCCCGCTGCGCAAATCGGCGATGTCATCTATTCGCGAACTGACCTCTTGGTGCTGTGTGTGACGCTTCCATTGATGGTGGCGCTCACCTACCTGGTGCGATTCACCAAGCTTGGAAAGGCCATGCGCGCTGTGGCGCAGAATCCCACCGGTGCGTCACTCATGGGGATTGACGTTGAGCGCGTCATCGGCGCATCGTTCTTCATCGGCGGTTCACTTGGTGGATTTGCCACGGTGGTCTACAGCCTTTACAACCAAACGGTCAGCTTCCAGATGGGCTATCGAATGGGAATGGATGCGTTCATCGCCGCGGTGCTCGGTGGCATTGGAAATCTTCCCGGTGCGGTCTTGGGCGGAATCTTGATCGGCGTCATTCGATCAATGAGTGATGGCTATCTTGAGGCACGTTGGACCAACACGGTGGTGTTCGGCATTCTCATCTTGATCTTGGTATTCCGACCATCGGGTTTGCTTGGTGCAAAGCTTCGGGAGAAGGTGTAACCCGATGGCTATTTCCTCCAAGCGCATCACCATCAATCTGCTGCTGATCGCGGCGGTGGCCAGCATTCCGATCATTGAGAAATTTGTCCCGCTGGGGCTGCACATCAGCGACCCCATGACTGATGTGTTTGTTTATGCAATCCTTGGTCTGGGGCTGAATATCCTGACCGGATTCACTGGACTGTTGAACTTGGGTGTGGCTGCATTCGCCGCCATCGGTGCGTACGTATTTGCCATTTCCACGTGCGAGATCTACCCATTCCAATTGGGGTTCTGGAGCGCGCTTGGCCTGACCATGGCCGCCGGCGCGCTCGCGGGATTTGCACTCGGTGCACCAACGTTGCGCGTGCGCGGTGATTACCTTGCGATCGTGACGCTTGGGTTCGGTGAGATCGTGAAAGATGTCTTGGTGAATATGGATTCCATTACCAAGGGCACTCAGGGCATCAATCCGCTGCCGCCACCAACACTGTTCGGTCATGAACTCGGCGGGAGTGGTCAGTATTGGCTCTTCATGGTCTTTGCTCTGGTAGTCGCTATCGGCGCGCGCAGTCTGGAGCGCAGCCGCATCGGACGCGGTTGGATCTCCATTCGCGAGGATGAGTTGGCGAGCCGAGCAATGGGCATCCGCCCCGATCATGCCAAGATGCTGGCGTTTGCCACCTGCGCGTCACTCGCAGCGCTTGCCGGTGCGTTGACTGCCAGTCGGCTTTCCAGTTCCGGCGAGCCGGGCAACTATGACTTTCAGATTTCCATTCTTGCCCTGTGCATTGTGATTGTTGGCGGTATTGGCAGCGTGCGGGGAGTTCTCTTGGGCGCGCTGGTGATGGTGGGCATGAACTCTATTGTGCTGGTGAAACTCACCGAACTGATGGGGGGATCCGATGCCGCTCCACCTGCAGCGCTGGCAGACGCCCATGGATTGCAGTGGGCATTCCTCTTTGTGAAGACCTGGGCACAGAATGTGCTGATCAGCCCGACCAACTGGAAGTTCTTGGTCTTTGGTTTGGCACTGGTACTAATGATGATCTTCCGCCCCGAGGGCATCTTGCCTGCGCGCGGCGCCAAGGAAGACGCACCGGATGGCGATGAAGGTTCTAGCGGTGCGAGCGGTGTTGGCGGTGTGCCCGGCGGTGGCGCTTCTCCGGTTGCCACCAAGGAGCTGCGGCCATGACCATGGCCACCATTCTTGAAGTGCGCGACGTGACCATGCGCTTCGGCGGACTGGTTGCCAATGAGCGAGTCAGCATGTCGGTGCACGGTGGCGAGATCTTTGCAGTGATTGGCCCCAACGGTGCGGGCAAGACCACGCTCTTTAACGCGATCACAGGAATCTACGAAGCGACCGAAGGTCAGATCCTCTTCGACGGCAAGGAAATTCGTCGGGAGTGGAGCCGAAAGACTTCGTTCCGCGCCATCGGCATTGGGCTGGCCACCGCCGTGGTTGCGGTACTCGCCTACAACGCAACCGATCTGTGGCAGGGTGCCATTGTCGAGAAGTACGTCTATGCACAGCCCTTCCCGTGGGGCGAGGCAATGGCAACGCTGGTCACCACGATGCGTGCCGCAGGTTTCTGGTCAACGTGGGGCATTGCGGTGCTCGGATTTATCCTTGGTCGGCTGGGCTACGGCGCCATCTGGCATTCACAGCGCCGGACGCCCGACCTGGTTTCGCGTGCAGGGATTGCACGCACGTTTCAGAACATTCGACTCTTTGCAGAAATGAATCTTGTTGAGAATGTCCTGGTTGGCATGGATCAACACTGCACGTGCGGATACTGGGCATGTCTGTTGCGAACGCCGCGATTTTGGCGGGAGCAAGCCGCCATGCGCATTCGTGCGTATGAGTTCTTGAAGTTTGTCGAACTTGCGGACGCAGCCGGAAGCCTGGCGAGCAGTCTTCCGTACGGGCACCAGCGCCGTTTGGAAATCGCACGCGCACTTGCCACTGAGCCAAAGTTGATTCTGCTTGATGAACCCGCCGCCGGCATGAATCCTGCCGAGAGTGCCGACCTGATGCGCCTGATTCGCCGCATTCGTGACCGCGGCGTCACTGTCGTACTGATTGAGCACGACATGAAGGTAGTCATGGGAATTTCCGATCGCATCGTGGTGCTGCAGCACGGCAAGAAGATTGCCGAGGGCACTCCTGAGGAGATTCGAACCAATCCGGTTTGCATTGCTGCCTACCTTGGAACAGAGGTGGTTCATTGACTAGCGCCGTCTCTCGTTCCAGTTCCCCCGCGCCACAATCGAGCGGGCCACGTGTGCCACTCTTACGTGTGCACGGGCTGAAATGCTCGTACGGGCAAGCACAGGTACTGCACGGGATTGATATTGAAGTATTTGCTGGCGAGATCGTTTCGATCATTGGCGCAAACGGCGCGGGCAAGTCCACCACGCTGATGTGCGTCTCTCGCATCAATCGATCTTCCGGCAGCATTGAATTTAATGGAGCCAGCATTGCGTCGTTGCCACCCGAGCAAGTGGTGCGTCAAGGTCTCGTGCAGGTGCCGGAAGGGCGCCGCATCTTCCCGCGTCTCACGGTGCGCGAGAATTTAGAGATGGGCGCATTCATTCGCTCAGACAAGGATGGCATCGAGTCAGACTTGCAGCGCATCTTTGAAATGTTTCCCATCCTGAAGGATCGTGCACTTCAGCAAGGCGGAACCCTCTCCGGCGGCGAGCAGCAGATGCTTGCCATTGGCCGCGCGTTGATGAGTCGCCCCAAGATGCTGATGATGGATGAGCCGTCCATGGGCATTGCACCAATCTTGGTTGCAAAGATTTTTGACACCGTCAAGAATGTCCTCAACGCTCAGGGAATGACCATCCTGCTTGTTGAGCAGAATGCAAATGCCGCGCTACGCATGAGCAACCGCGCTTATGTCTTGGAAACAGGCAATGTGGTGCTGACTGGCTCCGGGCAAGACTTGCTTCGTGATCCGCGCGTACGCGAGGCATACTTAGGCTGACAACTGTGCTGCTTTGCGCCAGTGGCGCTGGTACCTACACTGCGTGGTCCCCATGCGATCATTCACGCTGCGCACCGATATTGAACGTCACCGCATCGGCCGGTTCCAGCTACCGCTGGGCCTTGAGCCGATTGACTTGCCGGCACCCAGCGAGGGCTACACGATTGAATTTGTAGAAGGCGATGACAACGCTCCTGACGTCTACCGCTTCTATGCGGTGACTAGCTTTGAGAAAGTCTCTGCGCTGCTTGACGACTTGTTTCAAATTCTCCCGGGCGAGATCTTTCCGCTCGTCGAAGTTGGTTCCAAGGATGCGTTCCGCACCATGGACATCTTCAGCGCGCGCGAGCCCATGCAATTGGATGAATTCCTGGAAGACTGGCGTGAGTATCGCCAAGTGATCTTGGAGGACGGATCAATCGGTGCGGGCGCCCAAGCGGACGAGCCGTACATGGAAGTCTTCGTCGATAGTTGGAAGGGCGTTGATGTACAGGTGGCGCCGGACATGAAAGAGGACATCGAACAGTTGATGGCGCGGCATGGGCTTGAAGAAGTAGCTCACACTTGGCCGCCAGAAGTTGACGAGCGCCCTGAGCCGCCACTGAATGTGCGCGAGATTCTGGTGCTTGATAGCGAGGAGTGCCCGGACATCGATGAGATCCTCTTTCAGCTCCGCGAAGCGTGGGGTCTGGAACTGGATGTTGATCTTGATGAGAATCTTGACGAGGGCGGACGTCGCCTCGGGCGCACACTCTGGCATGCCGTAGCGATTGTTGAAAGTGCCGACGATGACTCGCCGCGGGCGGGCTATGCGCTTGCGTGGGCGTCCGCTTCCAGTATGGGGGAACTGCAGCGCATGTTGGAATCGCGCATGGAGTTGCAAGACGAGTGGCGTTTCAACGGACAGTGGTACGCAGTCGACCGCGTTGCTTTTGATGAGCGACCAGATTCGTTGGCATCGCTTCCACCGCGTCCAGCGCGCAGCGAAGTGCACGAATTCCGCATCGAACCAGCGTGATCTTGAGCGGTTTGCGCCAACAATACGCCCGAGCGTTTTGCGCGAGTGGTTCGCACAAGCGGTTCGCCACAGCGTCCGATCCTTGCAGGGAATCCCGGTGCGGTGCCGGACACTTCTCAGCTCAGCTCGCCGGCGCGTAGAGCCCCGATGACTGGATGTAATTCGCAACGGCTGGTATCAACAGATCTTCAGTGGACT
>JBBAOD010000035.1:0-15600 GCA_040401635.1 Phycisphaerales bacterium | reverse complement strand
GAAATCAAGCGCATGAGCCGCGAAGAAGCCCGCGAAGCCCTTGTAAAGGTTTCCCGCGCACGACAGCGCGCCGATCTTGACGATGCAGTCAAGACTCGCCTCAAGACCGAGTTCGATCTTCTGCTCGAACGATGCAAGCACGAATGAAATCGAACGCTCCAGTGCAACTATGACCAATCTTCCCGCCAACCTCGAGAGCAGCATTCCCGCACCAGTGCGTGCCAAGAAGCGCCGTTCGTTCCGGAATCAAGCTGCTGATCTCCGCATGCGCTACGAGGCGCTTCCGCGCCGACAACAGTGGCTGGTCATTGCCGTGCTCGTGGTCATTGCGTGGTTTGCCGTTGATGAATTGCTGTGGTCATACGCGCGTGGCTGGGCTTCCGAAAGCGAGCGCATTGAAGCGGCATTGGATCGCGGCGCCAAGCGCAACAGTACGGTGAGCGCCGACCTGCGCCGATCAGTGGCGACGTTTGGTCCAGTGGTTCCCCCTGGTCCAGCAGCGGTTGGTCGCGAAGAACTTGCGCGTGCGATTGACGAAGTAGCCCGCAAGCACAAAGTGGCGGGCTACAGTTACGAAGCACGGACCGGACAGCGCGTCAAGGACAATGACGCTTCGCTGCTCGGCCCGTCCATTGATCGCCTACAGGCCGAAGTGAAATTTGAAACAACCGCGGACGAGTTGCCCAAGTTCATTGCAGACTTGGAGTCGCACCCAATGATCGATGGCATCACTTCGCTGCGACTGCAGAAAAATGACCAAAATCGCAAGGTGACTGTACAGGCCACCATCGAGACATGGGTGATCGCCGCCACTGGGAGGTCCGCACGATGAACTTGCAATTTCAACTTCCATCCGGAATCCGTTGGTCAGGAATGTTGGTGGCCACCGTGTTGTGCGCAAGTGCTGGCGCGGTGGTGTTGGTGCAACACTCTGCCCCGCTGCTGCTTGATGTCTTTCGTCCTTCGACCTCGATAGACGCGGTTGATGTCACTACGCCGCTGCTTGCGCAACATGAGACAACCCAGGGGACGTATGAGTCTCGCTTTGCGGGGCGCTCGTTGTTCTTCGCCCCTCAGGACTGGAAGCGCAAGATTCCGCCGCCACCGCCACCGCCGCCACCGTCCCCACCACCACCGCCGCCGCAAGCACCAACCGAATACAGCGGTCCAAAAGTGGTCGGCATGCTTGGCAGCACCCTCTACCTCGAAGGTGCTCGCACCGTTGAAATCGGCAAGGACGCGGAGGGGATCACGCTTGTCGAGATCATCTCACCGTGGATGGTGAAGATCCGGCATAAGGGCAAGGAATACGACGTGGCGGTTGGTCAGAAGATGAACGAGGCGAACTTCAAGCCGCTAACGAGCGCGAGTACGCCGTCCGGCGTGACGGTCGAACCAGCCACGGGGGCCGGCGGGGTTGGAATCCGAAGCGGAACCGGTTCGGCAGGAACCACGGCCAGCAAGACTGCCACGCCACCCGGCGCGACCGGCGCAGTAGCGGGCGCCGGAGCTGGTGGCATCCCAAGCGGAACCGGGACGAACGGAGCCGCTGCGGGAGCGAGTGGGAATTCTGGTGTGGGTGGGACCAATGGAGCGGGTGGAGCCAGCGGGGCCGGTGGCACTGCCGGTGCCGCCGAAACCGCACCCGTCCTAAATTCCACGTCCGCCGTGCCGCCTATTCCCGCTGCAACCACCCAAGTGGCGGTCTCACGGCTGGAGATGGAGCCGGCTCGAACCGCCTTGGCACAGGTGGCGGCCGCCCGCGGGCGCCCCGACCTGAACGATGCCACTCGCCAGCGCCTGGAGGCCGAGGAGCAGTGGTTGGTCCAGCGCCTTGAGGACCTCGCCCGCTGACCGGGGCGGGGGCACAGGGGGCACAGGGGGCGGGGGCATCGGGCGCGGGGGCATAGTGCGGGGTGCCTGACAACACGGGCAGTATTTACTCCCCAAACCACCCAGAAACCGGGGCTTGCCGGCAATCGGCGATTGGGGACTGGCGTTTCTTAGTCAACGGACCCACACAGCCGATAGACCCTACAAGACCCTGTTCTGGCTCCAATGAGCTTGGACTGGTTCCCGGCCAGATGGCTCCGTACCGAGCACCTTGGCACAACGCTTGGAGAACACATTTGCAGACCCGACACACCACTTCCCTTGCACTGCTCATTGCCCTGCTTGCGTCACCAGTGGGGCGCGCGGCAACCGCTGCGTTCCAAGATTCGCCGCAGGAGCCCGCAAGCAACGGCGGCGACGGGATGAATCAGCCGATGGACCTGCCGCCGGAAGAGGCGCCCGAGGTCGAGCCAGCCACTCCACCAGTCGCTGCAGAACCGACACCTGCAACCGCACCGGACCGCGGACCTGGATCGGGACGTAAGGCGCCCGTTACCGACGAACTGGTCGGACTCCAATTCCGTGACCAGGAAATCAAGACGCTCATCGACACCATCTCGCTGTGGACCGGCAAGGTGGTGATCCCGAAACAGAACGCACTGACACCGATCAAGATCACCATCGTCAGTGATCGCAAGATGCGCAAGAGCGAAGCCCTCAATCTGATCTTCCAAGCATTCCGCCTCAATGGACTCGGTGTTGTGGAAACCGAGGACATGATTCTGATTGACAGTCTCACCGAACTGAATCAGTTGCAGCCTGCCAAGGTGCTTGGGCCAGACGTTGACATCTCTCCGCTTCCTGAGAACGGAAACATTGTCATCAAGGTGTTCCGCATCAAGAACACCAAGGCTTCCCAGGTGTTTGAACGCTTGCAGGATTCGTTGCCGAGTTACGCAACGCTGCAAGTGGACAACAACTCCAACCAGATCATCTTGGAAGGCGATATCGCGCTGGCGAAGCGCGTGAAGCACATGATCGACCTGCTTGATGAGGCCGCCTATGTGGACGTGCGCACCAAGACCATTCGACTGCTCTACCAAGATGCGCAGACGATTCAGGGCATCATTACCGAACTATTTTCCTCGCGCGGTCCCTCGGGCGGCGCATCCACTCCGCGTGCGGGCGGCGGTCAGCCGCAGCAGCCTGGACAGAATCGCGGACGCGCGCCGGGTGCTGCTCAGGGTGGCGCGAGCGAACTCGTCGGAACCAGCGAGCAACTGGTGGTGACCGTGCTTCCGGCGACCAACAGCATGACTATCCGCGCTGAGCCGAGCATCATGAAGGAGATCGAGTCCCTCATCGCCGTGCTTGATGCTCCGTCATCGAAAACAAGCGGCGGCATCTTCCGACTCTATGACCTGAAGTACACCGACCCACTCAAAGTGCAGACTGTGTTGCAGTCGCTGCTTGAAGGTGGCGGGGGCAGCAGCGCGCGTCGCACTGGTGGCGGCGGCGGCGGCAACACTGGCGCATCACGAGTGCAAGGACTTGGTGGCGGTGGTGGCGGTGGATCATCCGGTGCAGATGTGGCCATCGCCAACATTTTCCGAATTGAGGCCTACCCAGACTCCAATCGCCGGATCATTGTCAGTAAGACTCCCGACAACTTCAAATGGCTTGACGAGTTGATTGCTAAAATCGACCGCCCGCTGCAAGCGGGTATGCCAAAGAACATCCCTCTCAAACATGCCAGCGCCGTGGAATTGTCTGAAATTCTCAACGCGCTGCTGGCACAGTCCGGTTCGACAGCCTCCATCCGCGCTCCGCAAGAAGGTCTCTCGGGTATTGACTTTAATGTGGCCAGCGGTGGCGCCAATGGGTCGTCAAATACCAACGGATTCACCAGCGGAAACACCAATCTTCCAGGAAGCGGCGGCGGCTCAAGCGGTGGCATTCAGTTCCCGTGGCAATCGGGTCGTGGTGCTGGAGATACGGCTACCGAAGTGAGTGCACTCGTCGGCAAGAGCCGCGTGGTGCCGAATGCCGGTCAGAACTCGCTGCTGATCCTGGCTCCACCAGAGATCCAAGACAGTCTGGCAACCATCGTTCATGATCTCGATCAACCTGGGCGCCAGGTGATGATCTCGGTTGTCCTTGCAGAAGTCCAGCTTGGAGATGACTTCCAGCTCGGTATCAAGTGGGGACAGGGCGTGGGCCCCGTTAATCCGAATAATGCGGTGGTGGTTGGTACAACGTTCGACGGCGAGAAGAGTGACATTTTCCCGCCCGATCTCAACAAGTCCATCTTTGCGTTTGGCATTGATGCCAACGTGATCCTGCAGGCGTTGTCTGAGGAGACATCGGTGCGGATTCTTCAGCAACCGCGCGTCTTTACCAGCGACAATAAGGAAGCAAAATTCTTCCAGGGTCAGGACGTTCCGTTCCAGAGTTCAAGTCTCAGCGATCTGAACACCGGCGGCGGCGTGAATGCCACATTCGATCAGATTCCTGTGGGAATCGGCTTGAACGTGCGACCACGCATCACCAAGGATCGCAACGTCAATATGGAGATCGAAGTACTGCTCTCCAACATCAATGTGACGAGCCCGGAAGGTGTTGGTGGCAACCCGATCGTCGATCGCCGCCAAACGAATACCACCGTGACCGTGAAGAACAATCAGACGATTGTGCTGTCCGGTATCCGCAAGGAGACGGAGAACAAGATCAAGAGCAAGATGCCGCTGCTTGGCGACATCCCGGTGCTCGACTGGGTGTTTGCCAATACCAGCGAGACCAAGGCCGTGACTGAGCTCTTGGTGTTTGTTACGCCAACCGTGGTTGACAATCCGGATGAGAACGATAAGAACTACAACTCTGGCGAACGCATCCGACTGCGAGAACTGGCCAAGCCGATCGGCGATATGTCAAAGGAGTTGATCAAGAAGCGTGACATCCTGAGCAGCGATCAAACGGTGACTGCTGGACCGGGCGAGCCGCTGGCACCGATTGATATCGCAGGAGATTCACCGGCAACTCCTGCAGTCGTGCCCGCAGGAACAACTACGCCGGCGCCGGCTTCAAGCAAGCCTGCGCCCGCTCCAAGCACGTCACCCGCACCGCGCTGAGCGCATGCACGTATCGATGTACGGAACATTCTGTAACGCAACCACTGCAAGGGCGGCCCGAAAGGCCGCCCTTGTGCTTGCATTCCTGGGATGCATGACCGACGTTGGCTGCACCACGCAGCGCATCTCCAGCAAGGACAACATTGTCTTGACGTCGCAGCCCGTTCCTGGAACGGAGCGCACGGTGATCACCGATGATCGCCAACGTTTCAAGCCCCGCGTACTGGTTGAGGTGGAGTTCGTGGCGCGCATCCCGTCCGATGGGCTCACCCTGCCCTTGATTTCACCGGACGGGCGCAAGGCGGCTATTCAATCAAGCTGCACCGCATCGTGGGCGGTACGGGTGGGTGACCCGTTGCCGCCTGAAGGATTCGACTGCACCATTGAAGCCGTTTCCTTGGTGAAGGAAGAAGCCGGGGCACCCATCTCCACGCTCAAAGGTCAGTGGCTCCTGGGGCGCGGTGCCGATGATGAGGGCTACTTAGTGGAACGGCCACGCGCGGACGGCGGGCGAGACATCGGACTGGCAGCGTGGAGTGGGGCTGTTCGCGTGGTTGCCCGCGATGAGTGGTGTAACGCCTTCGCCACGGTGGCACCCAACGGCACCATGGCGTGGTGCAGACGCCCGGTGGAAGGCGGCGATTGGCAGCTCGTCTGCGAACGCAACGGCGTGCGGCGCACGCTGCGCACCATCGATGGCGCCAGTTGGTTGATGCCCGTCTTTGGCGGCGATGGCACCGGCATGTTTGCGATGCGTCTGAACGGTCAGTCATTGGTGCTTGCGTGGCTACCGTTTGCCGATGATGGTTTACCGCTCGAAGACGCGACCGTTGCTCCGGGCATGCTCACGGTGGTTTCGCTCCGCGCCAATCTAAGCTGGGTAGTCAGTGCACTGGAGCCAGTTTCAGGGCTTGCCGCTTCGCCTCCACGCCGCGAGCGAATTGCTTTCTATAACCCGGATGCTGGCAGAATGGCGCTGTGGGGACCCGGCGGACGAATTGAATTGCTCACCGAAGGATCCTTTGCCGCCACGGTGGTTGATCCAAGCAACGCATTGGTGACCCTGAAAGATTCGCTGATTCGTGAGCAGCTGGCCACTGACCCGCGGAAGTCAGAGTTGATGACCGACGGTGCATGGATCACCCGCCCAACGATCTTGTCGGCCAGTGAGCTGGTCGGATTTCGCAGCGATCGAAGAGCGATCGAATTTGCACGGTTGCTCCTCAATGCCGAGGACGCAACGGTTACTGATCTGCCATCACAACGCTGACCGTTTCGAGAACCTCCGGAAATGAAACGCGCGCTGCTTGACCGGGGTCAGGCAGCGCGCGGGTGATTGGTTGGATTGAGGAATCAGACTTCTTCTTCCTCTTCTTCTTCGTCTTCGTCTTCGTCTTCTTCCTCTTCGTCTTCTTCTTCCTCTTCTTCCTCGTCCTCTTCTTCCTCGTCCTCGTCTTCGTCCTCGTCTTCGTCCTCGTCTTCGTCTTCGTCTTCGTCCTCGTCTTCGTCTTCGTCCTCGTCTTCGTCTTCGTCTTCGTCCTCGTCGTCGTCGTCATCGTCGTCGTCGTCCTCATCATCGGACGCGATAACGGTGAACGGGGTCAATGCACCGTAGAGGGAATCAAGGGGGTCCTCAAGTACTGGGGCGGCCAAGGCGGATGTGGATCGAATGAATGTCATGGGTGTCTCGTCAGGAAAGCGTGCGGTCACGGGGCACAACGGGCGGAAGTGTAGCGATCGGCATCACCCCCGGAAACCCGGGGAATCGGCTGACTGCCTCGCTTCATCGGTCCGACGGGGCTTTCGCGTCAGAATATTCGATCACCTGAATAACCGAGCCGTTCGATACGGCGATCGCGCCGTCGAGAGCCGTCAAATCGTTCAGGCGCTGACCGAGCGAGCGCAGCATGACCGGGGGGGCGGATTCCAGGCCCCCGTGCCGGGCGTCAAGTTCCCGGAGGAGTATTCCGAATCGCAGAGGCACAGGGTCCCCCGCAACCCCGGCATCAAGCGTGAAGAGTCCATCCGTGCTCGCGGCCGCGGCCGCGCGGACGTAGGCGCGCTCGGTGCTGGGGGCGTCCCGACCGGTCCATACCCCCTCCGGGGAGAAGAAATCCGTGCGGCCATCCGCAATCAAGGCCACCCAGGACTTTCCATCAACCACTTCCCGGATCGGCGCATCGGGCGAATCGCTGGGGATATTGAAGGCGCCGGCGGTTTGCCTTCCGGTCCACGGGTCGATCACCAACACATCCTCGGAACGCAGCAGCACTACCACTTGGCTGCCCACACTCCAGGACCGCGTGGAGCCGTGCGCTTCTGACGAATCAATCATCCAGTAGGGAGTGCTTTCATCGCCACCGGCAAGTCGCCGCGCCTCAATACCAACGTCGGTACCAACGAGGAGAATTCCACCGTTGACGATGCGCATCCAAAGAATCTCCGTGGCGGTCTCCGCGGTCCACGACAGGATCGGCGATCCGTCGGTGGCGTTCAGCGCGGTGATGCGCAACGCTGGTCCGGATCCGTCATCGGACTCGGTGGCGAGCGCAACTGCAAGTGGCTCGCGTGCCCATGACAACAGCGTGCTGCCATCGGCGGGATGGCGCCATGCCTCCGTACCGCTATCGATATGAAACGCAGTCATGCTGCCGTCACGCCCAAGAACAGCAACTGCGGGCGCTGTGACCAGTGGAATCATGGACGGACCACGACGGGTCTCGGAAGCGTCGAGCACGTCCGGGTCGCTTGATACATCTGCTGGATCGATCATCCCTCGTGAAGTCCATCGAACTACGCCTTCCGGAGAGATGCAGCACATGGCACCTGTGCCCCCTGACGCATCGTCGCAGGTAAGAATGTCCGGGGAAGTAGCGACCACTGAGCAATCGCGCGCGCCAAGCGGGGCGCGCCAAGCGGCGGCGTAGGAAGGCGCGGTGCGCAACACCAAATCCGAACCCTGCAGTGTCAACAACCCGCGCGCTGGGCGACCAGCGTCGGGAAACGTGCGCGGAAGACGACCCGGGAATTCAACAATGCGCGACGCGGATCCGGCAATACCCGGAAGCGATGGTGTTGCAGAGGCAGCGAGTGCGACACCCCAGCGAGGGTCAAGGGCGCGGAGGAATGCGTCACCCGCGTCGGTGGCGCCACTGCGCACGGTGCACTCGCGGATCAGGCGCGCCGCGGCGAGGCGTGTGGGTGCAGTATTTGCGGCGCCCATGATGGCTACCAACGCGGATGTGCCCGCACGCGTGCCAGCTCCAATACGCGCGGCACATCGAAGCATGGCGGCGCGATCATCAGCGCGGACAGAAGCCAGCGCGGTGGTGACGGCGGAATCAACAGCATCAAGTGCGCGCGGATCCTTGGCTCGGGCGATCGCAATGATTCGCAGTGCCTCCGCATCGGCACACGCCTGACCGAACCGATTGACGACCATCTCCCCGGGCGGTGCATTCATGGCCACTGTCGCCGCGATTGCCGCAGCTGACACTGGATCACCGCGCCGAAGCGCGCGGTCGGCCCGTGCAAATCCGCCACGGAGCTGCCCATTGACCAAGGCCGCCGATTCATCAACTGCGGCGTCCAGCGTGTCGCGGTCCGCGCCTTGTGCCAATTCCATCGCATCGACAAGCAACAGGAGTTCTAGTAATTCAGTACGAGTAACGTCGTCAGCAGGCAGATCGCGAACACGACGCACTGATTCTTTGGCACCCTCGGCGGCAAGCGATCCAGATCGAATCTGTCGCGCCAGGTGCACGAGCGCAATGGCTGCATCGGGCGCGGGACTGGCGGCCATCCGTGCGCGCACGATCCGCTCGGCATCGGCAGTGGGCATCCAACCGGACAGTGCCGTTGGGCCAGCGGCAAGCACCTGATTTCCAGCAAGAATTGCGTTGGAGTTTCCAGCGCCCGCCAATCGCATACGTTCAGTTCCAGTACGCGCGTCGCGGATGGAAATATTCGTTGCGTCGGGAATCAGAACCACGGGCGCCGAGGGCTCCGTGGTATTTGCAAATTGAACCCGCCCATGCGCGCGCTCCGCGAAGGAAGTACTGGCGGCTGGCATGGACCACAGTGTGGTGTTCGGTGCTGCCGCTGCAAAGCAGGCAACACGATCACCAACTGCAAGCACGAGACCGGAACGATCATCACCAACGAGGTACGAAGGGTTACCGATCGAGCCATCAGCACCAGTTGGAATGGAACCACGCGGAGCACCATCACGTATATCGAACGCATCAATGCGCGCGCGGTCTGGACTGATGGCATAGATGCGGTCCCCGACGACGGCTGGAGTCAATGCATCCGAAGGTTCCAAACGCGCGGCCGCATCGCGCACCGGTACTGGGAATCGGCGGAGCCAGCGCACCAGACCATCCCATGGATCGATCGCCGCAACCGCCCCGGTGGGGGTTGATACGTAGAGGACGCCAGCAGCAAGGACTGGCGCGTCGGCGGCGCGCGAGGTGCCAATACGAACGCTGCCGCTCGAGGCAAGCACACGCGCCCACGCTGCGGGGCGCGGCGCTTCAACATCAATTGCCACCAGCCAACTCACCGTTTCCATGCGCACCGAAGTGCGCCGCGCGGCAACGATCACGCGCCCGTCAACAATGATCGGTGCGCCTTGCGGCTGCAGACCATCAAGATCAACACGCGTATCAAGGCGATCAAGGCGGGCTTCCCAACGCAATGCACCGGTACTGGCATCGAGACATGCAATGCGTCCGGTACCGATTCCCGTTCGATTAGCGCCGAGTTGCATGGGCGCAAGCGCAACCACTTCATTCGGAGTGGCCGCAAGCATGCGCATGGCGAAGCCTGCTGCATCAGCACCGATATGTGCACCCGACCAGAGCGGGCGGCCACTGAGGCGGTCAAAGGCGCGGATCACGCCGTTGTCATCCACAAAGACGCGCTCGCCGACGCACGTGGGCGCGGTGGATGACTGCAACCGCACCGGCTGCGCGCCCGACAAGCGCCCGACGCCCACCTGTGTCGTGGGGCTCGCGGTGACGTCGAGTGGTGCATTCCAGGTTTCGCTCCAAGTCGATGCAGCAGCAGAGGAATCAAACAGCCCGGGACCCAACGGGCCAATGGTGATTTCCGCAGGCGGCGTAGGTGTCGCCAGTGCGGCAGCGCGAGCGCCGGCAATTTCGGTTGCCTTCAATGAACCAGTTCGATCCGCTGCGAGTGCATCGATGCGGGCCAGCGCCGACTGAGCGCGTGCGGGTTGGCCCAGCCGCGCGGCAACCGTTGCAGTCATCGATGCGTGATAGAGCGCACGACGGCCAGCGAGTAAATCATGATCGTCCACTCGATCAAGGTATGACGATGCCGCCGCAACGCGCCCGCGCGTCAGGCATGTCTCAGCCAAGCGGAGCGATGCCTCCAGACCCGCCTCGGTGTCAATACGGCGGGAAGCAAGTTCAACATATTCACCGCGCGCCAGTTGCGCGTCCGCGTCGGCGGAAAGTTCGCGCCGGAATGCGCTGCGCAATGCGGCATCTGCCACCAGCATGGCATGCACGCGGCGAGACACCGGAACGAACACATCGGCGTCGAGTCCAGCGCGCACCAATCGATCTGGTCCGGCATCAAGCACTTGCACAAGAAGCCGGACGGCTTCGCGCGGGTTCGCTTTGGCTTGATCCGTGGCCTGCTCGATGAGCAGCTGTGACGAGGGAGAGTCATCAACGGCGGGCAGCGCCAGCTCCTGCGCCGCCACTACCGGCGCCAAACATCCCAAGAGCGCTGCCGCGATGTGGGCAGCGATCGTGGGGCGGCGGCCGATGGGCGATGGGTACTTCATGGGTAGACGAATCTTGGGGGAACAGGCATCCACTCGGAAGGTGATACATTCTCGCACCGATGCTAGACATGCGCCGATTGCCAATTCTTCAGATTGCTGCCGGAACTTGGCTGATTGCTGCCGGAACGTGGCTGCTTGCGGCCGCGGGGTGCGCTTCAAGCCCTGATGTTCAAGCAGTGAAGGCCCGTGAGTCGGTGGTCACTGCTGAGGGTTCAGAAATTGATGTCACTGTTGAACTACGCAACCCGAATGACGCCCCAGTGTAACTGACCACCTGGGAGTATTCGGTGATCATCAACGACCGGACTGCCTACACGGGGCAGTGGGTGGCATCGCTCACCCTGCCGCCCCAAGACCGCATGCTGGCAGAACTGCCGGCGTTCGTCCCCGCATCGTTCGGGGACATCACTGGTGCAGAGTGGCGTATCGGCGGGCAACTCACCTACCGTGCTACCGGCAAGCTTGACAAACTGCTCTATCAGCTGGGCGTGAACCACTTGAGTACGAACTTTGGAACTGGCGGAACAGGCATAGAGAAGGTCGCGGTGGTAGTTACGCCAGCACCGAAGCCGGAGGCAACAAAGCCGGAGGCAACAAAGCCTGAGGCGCCCAAGCCCGAAGCGCCCAAGCCGCAAGAGCCACAGCCTGCAGCGCCGAAATAGAACTTACTCGCCGCGCCGCGCTTGCGCTTGCAACGCCGCGCGATCAAGGTAGTACGCCGCCAATCTCGCGTGAACACCAACGGCGCTCGGATCTTCCGGTGCAAGTGGTGCGCAGTCGATCTGCCGATAGGTTCCGTCGGGTTGCATCTGCCACGACGACCGTCGATCATCGAGGCAGATTTGCAGAATGTCCCACAGCGTTCCGCGCGCGTCGCGACTACGCACTGGAGTGGCAGCTTCAACCCGGGTTTGCAGGTTGCGATACATCCAATCTGCACTACCGATGTAGAAGTCGCCGTCCAGCGGATCGGCTTTACCCGCACCGAACCAGAAGATGCGACTGTGTTCAAGAAACCGCCCCACCACTGAGCGAATTTGAATGTTCTTACTCAATCCAGGCATGGCCGGACGCAAGCAGCAGAAGCCGCGGACAATGAGGTCAATCTGCACCCCAGCTTCGCTGGCGCGGTACAGCGCGTCCATCACCCCACGATCCTCAAGCTGATTCATCTTGGCAATGATCCGACCGGAACCGCCCGACGCTGCGATCTGCGCCTCGCGATCAATCAACTCAAGGAAGCGCTTCTTCATGGCTACCGGCGCCACCAACAATTGCCGATATTCGCGCTGCCGTGAACGGCCAGTCATGTAGTTGAATAGATTGACGAGGTCGTCGGTGATTTCCGGATCGGCGGTCAGAAGACCAACGTCTTCATACATGCGCGCCGTACGACTGTTGTAATTTCCAGTGCCAATGTGTGCATAGGAACGCAGGGTGCCTTGCTCCTCACGAACTACCAAAGCCGTCTTCGTGTGGGTCTTGTATCCAACAACACCGTAGGCGACATGGACGCCCGCATCTTCAAGCTTTCGCGCCCACAGAATATTGCGCGCCTCATCAAAGCGCGCCCGCAATTCAACGAGCACTGCTACTTGCTTACCGCTCTCAGCGGCGCGGATGAGACTGGCAATGAATGGGCTATCACCCGACGTGCGATAGAGGCTCTGTTTGATGCACACCACCTTGGGGTCGGCTGCCGCATCTTCAATGAATTTCTCCACCGAACGTTCGAACGATTCGTAGGGATGATGAAGCAGAATGTCGCCAGCGCGAATGGCTGCGAAGATGTCTGCGTGCTCATCATCCAAGCCAGTGGGCGGCAGTGCTGCCATGCGCGGCCAATGCAGATCGGCAATGTCAGTGTCGGCAATTTCGTTCAGGGATCCGTAGTCCACCAATCCTTCGGTTTCGTAGACATCATCAGCATCCACCTGCAGTTCTTCCATCAAGAACTTCAAGATTCGTGGATTTGCCCCCGCGGCAATTTCTAAGCGAACCACACGTGCAAAGCGCCGCTCCTTGAGCAGATGCTGCGTGGCTTCCAGAAGATCTTCGGTGTCTTCACTGTCGCGCTCAACCTCTGCATTCCGGGTGACGCGAAAAGCAAGAACCTTCAGAATCTCCATCCCCGGAAAGAGATCGTCAAGGTTGTGCTCAACGATGTCTTGAACGGTAATGAAATCGTTGGCGTCCTCAAATCGGTACAGGCGCGATGGGATTTCTGGGACTTTGACGCGCGCAAACAGTTGTTCACTCTCACCCGGTCGGCGCAACATGACTCCAAGGGAAACACTCATGTTGCTGATGAACGGGAAGCGGTGCCCGGGATCAACCGCCAGCGGCGTGAGAATCGGGAAGACGCTGCGTCGAAACCACGTTTCGGCTTCGGTGCGTTGCGCCTCACCGAGGTTTTCCCAGCGCAAGATCCGAATGCCATGTGGGACGAGCGCGGGCATGACGCGATCGCGCAAGATGATCGCCTGTCGATGAGCGAGCGTTGCGACCCGGGCGCGAATCCCGTCGAGTTGTTGCACAGGGGTGAGCGCCTCGGGCACCGGTCCCGAGACGCCGGCTTCAATCTGCCTCTTCAAGACGCCGACGCGCTTCATAAAGAATTCGTCGAGATTTGCTGAGTAGATCGAGAGAAAGCGCAGACGCTCCAAGAGCGGCGTGCGCGCATCGGCAGCAATGTCGAGAACACGGGCATTGAACTCAAGCCATTCGATATCGCGATTGAGGAACCGCGCGGGATCGTTGACATCAATGGTCATCACCGCGCGGCTCGCCGGGACTGAAAGTGCTGGAGCTGGAGCGATGACTGACGCGGATGACGAACTCGGCGTAACGTCGGTCATCGTTCCGTACCTATAAATGGATTGATGTATGTGGCGGTGCAACCGGGCGCTTCCCCGACGCTCACTGATTGCACGCGTACTCCCATCGGGAGGGTTGGAATGATCTGCACAGCGATGTACTGCGCCACCAATTCGGCCGACGGGTTGATCTGATCAAACGGGGTGGTCGTGTTCAGATTCTGATTATGGAAACGACCGATGATGCCGTCGAGCGTTCGCTCCAAGGCGTGAAAGTCGACGAGCAGACCATCAGCGTCCAGGCTGGTACCCGCCACAATGACTTTCACCGACCAATTATGACCATGGATGGTCTCCCGCACCCCGCCGATATCCAGCGCGTGGGCGGCGCTGAAACTACGCTCGATCTGATTGAGATACATGGAATGGTGAGTATATGCAGAGTTGTCGGTCATTCCGATACCCTGATCATCACTTATGCAGATCACCCAAACACCAGAAGCCCCGCTCATGCTCAGCGTTTCCGGCGCTCGCGGAATTGTTGGCCGCACCATGACTCCTGAAATTGCTGCCGCTTATGGCGCTGCATTTGGGTCATTTCTGAAGGTCACTACTGGCAAGGATCGTCCGCTCGTAGTGGTGGGGCTTGATGGACGAATCAGTGGACCGCCCCTTGCCGCTGCCGCGATCGGTGGGCTGATGGCCACTGGATGTGATGTGATCGACATTGGTGTTGCCATGACTCCAACCGTGGGCGTGATGATCAGCGAGCGCAAGGCCGACGGTGGCTTGGCAATCACCGCCAGTCATAATCCGATTGCGTGGAATGGAATCAAATGCTTGGACGGTAACGGACTGGCGCCGCCCCCAGCGATTGCCAAAGAAATCGTCGATCGATTTAAAGAACGTCGTATTGATTGGTGCGAGCCGTGCGCAACAGGCAAGCTGACGCATGATGGCAGCGCAGCGCGAGTGCATATTGATCGCGTGCTGCGCAACGTGGATGTTGCTGCCATTCGCGCCAAGAATTTCACGGTGGTGCTCGATAGCGTGAACGGCAGCGGCTGCGTACCAGGGCGCATGATGCTTGAAGAACTTGGATGCAGCGTGGTGCACATCTACGGCGAGCAAACTGGTGTATTTGGGCACGTCCCCGAGCCACTCGCAGAGAACTTGCTGGACTTAGCGGCGGCGGTGCGTGATTCCAAGGGACACCATTTCGCCAGTGCGGCGTGTGGGTTCGCTCAGGATCCCGATGCGGACCGATTGGCCATTGTTGATGAGCGCGGGTCGTTCATCGGCGAGGAGTACACGTTGGTGCTTGCGGCACTTCGAATGTTGCAGCGACATGGAAGTGGCGCATTGGCAACCAACCTATCCACGAGCAGGATGATTGACGATGTGGCTGCGCTGTTCCCTGGTTCGCATGTCGTGCGCACTGCGGTGGGCGAAGCGAACGTGGTGGCTGGGCTTCGACCAGTCAATGGAATTCTTGGCGGCGAAGGCAACGGCGGTGTGATCCTGCCCACGGTGTGTTGGGTGCGCGACTCACTCAGCGCGATGGCATTGGTACTGGAATTGCTAGCGCACCAAGGAAGGCCGCTGTCTGCGGTGGTAGCGGACCTGCCGCGCTGGTCGATGGTGAAGAAGAAATTCGAACTATCAGCAATCGGCGGCATGGCAGCTGTAGCGCCAGCATTGGCCAAGGCACGCACCGCGCTTCCGGGCGCACGCGTCAGCGACACCGACGGCATCCGCCTCGACGTCGATGCTGGCTGGGTACATCTGCGCGCAAGCAACACTGAACCGATCATCCGGCTCATTGCAGAGGGCCGAACGGCGGCAGAGGCGGAGGCCTTGATCGCCACTTGTGCGGCGGCGGTTGGCTTGTAAATGGGCGCCGGTTGGCACTGTCACCGATTTCTCCGTTGCGGGCGGTGAAGTGAGTGCAGTCGTCCAACCGCCCCCTCCGTTGCGCGCGGGACCCTCGGACGCGGACGGCTGC
>JBBAOD010000034.1:13643-15990 GCA_040401635.1 Phycisphaerales bacterium | reverse complement strand
GGTGGCGGGTGGCACGAATGCGGTCAGATACGGTTCGTGCACTGAGCCAACGTAGGCATACACGCCGTGATCGAGCCATCGACCACCGACCGTGTAGACGGCATCGGGCGATTGCAGGGAGAAACTGTGAATCATGGAAAGCGCCATCGGCTTTCGCAGGATAGGGATATCGGTGGATGGCGCGTTTGATGAGGTCTCCACCTCAAAGAAATCAGCATTGCCACTGGAGTTCATGAAGAGAACATCCGGGCCGATGCCCTTGGGCAAGAGTGATCGCCACGAAGCAAGCGTTCCGTTGGTCCCCTCCCATGATTTCATGGTGAAGCCTTCTTGCGCAAGGACAGGTGTTGCCTGTGCAAATGAATACGCGGCGTACATGCCACCGGTGCGGTTGGCGTATCCATCAAACATCCATGTTTCAGTGCGATGTAGAAACAGTGAGCACATGGCCATGTACGCCGAACGAGTGCTGGTGCCGAAGACCTGTGCTGCAAATCCCCAGCGTGATCCATCGGCGTTGCGGCACAGTGCGTCGGTCAGTGAAAGTGGTCCGGTTTCCTTGGGAAGTTGTGGGTTGCGACCGCCGGCTGGCGAGGGAAGGTCAACGCGCAACGCGGCGTGACGACACAGAGTGAACGTCTCTAAGTCATCGCCAAGCGTGTTCCACGTGAGGCCGCTTGATGCGAAGGAATTGCGCACTGCGGTATCAAATGCTGCAAAGTCGGTTGCACCAAGGATGTCATTACTGCCGCTGCCGGCGGGCTCTTCAATCCAAACGAGTGGCTGGCCGCGTCCGGCTGCAAGTGCCACTGCGGCGGTC
The DNA here is from genome assembly GCA_040401635.1 of Phycisphaerales bacterium. GTDB lineage: Bacteria > Planctomycetota > Phycisphaerae > Phycisphaerales > SM1A02 > UBA966. The sequence continues at coordinate 15,170 of JBBAOD010000034.1, read as the reverse complement.
CATGCTGGATCCTTGACTGACGCGCCGACGATTCCGGCGGGAACTAGGCCGATGGAACGCAGTGCTGCTACGGAGCCGTTAGCGGGGTCACCGCCCCATGCACGCGCGATCGCAGCATCGATGGCGGAGCGCAGTGCGGCATCATCGGCGGGCGCTGCTGATGCGGGGCGGCGGATCACCTGCGCTGGCTTAAAGGCGCGAATGAAGCGCGGGGCGAATTCATCATCCTCGATCAGAACCGGCCAACGCGCCTTGGGAGTCCAGCGCGCGATTTCGGCAAGGTAGGCGCCTTCATTGGCAACCAGCACCACGCGATCAACGACGGGGAGCTTTCCTTCGATGCCGAGTGAACGCATACCAAGCCGCGCAAACCATGGCATCTCCGCCATGCGTTTCGCTTGCTCCTGTTCCGGCGTCAGGGCTGACTGGCCGGTTGGCGCGGGCGGTGCTTGCAGCGCCAAGGCGAGTGCGAGCGGAAGCGTGATGAGCGCGATGGCAGTCATGCGAACGATGATAGAGAAGCGCTCTCAGTACGGCGCGTGCAAGTAGCAAACTTTAAGTAGTCGACCCGCGCTTGATCATGCAACCGTTGCGCGCCACAGTGCCGCCGCAAGGAGCGCGCCGAGCACTGGACCAACAATTCCAATCCATGCGCTGCGCCAATCACTTCCGCCCTTACCGGGAATTGGGAGAAACGCGTGTGCAACGCGGGAACCAAGATCGCGCGCGGGGTTCATGATGCAATCGCTTGCACCGGCAGCACCAAGGGCGAGCACCGCAAGGGTCATGCCAGCAACCAGGACCGACAGCATTGGCTGAACAACCGACATTGGAGTGGCGGTCAGTTGAAAGGCGATGCCGTCTTCCGCTTGATCCGTGCTGCCGGCATCGATGGTCGCTCCGGCGATCAGGCACAGAATGACATAGACAAAGACGGTGGACGCAAGCACTTCGGAAAGCAGGTTGGAGAGCGGCGCACGAATGCGCGGTACGTTGACAAAGACCGCCAGTTTGGTCTGCGCGTCGTCGGTGCGTGACCAGTACGGCAAGAACTGCAACCACGCGACTGCTGCACCCACAAACGCGCCCACACATTGTGCAGTGATGTTGCCCGCCACCATGTCAGACTTGAGTCGACCAATGGACCACATCGCTACGGTGACTGCGGGATTGAGTTGCGAGTCACTCCGACCAGCCACCAGCAAGCCGGCGGCAAGGGCCGCGCCCCATCCAAGTACCGCGGTTCCGTAACTACCTCCAACACTCGGCGCGCGAGCAAGGCGCAGGTTTGCAGTGACGGCAACGCCAAGAAATACATACACGGCGGTGCCGAGAAATTCGCTCGCAAATGGAGTCATGGCGCGGAGTGTAGGTCGTGATCATTCGCTTCGACGCCCGCGAGCAGGCAGAAGGATCGCCACGCCTTGCAACGCGCGCGGAGTTCTGCGGGTGCCACCACGCGGAGGCGTTCCACCGCAAGAACGCGGCGCTCAGTGTCGATGGCTGCGAGTGCGTTCACGCCGGCTG
>JBBAOD010000034.1:0-13633 GCA_040401635.1 Phycisphaerales bacterium | reverse complement strand
TGTCTGCATATGAGCCATTCATCAGGGTGTTCAGGCGCTCAATCCGCTGTTGGCAGACCACGGTGGCCTCGGCTCGCCAGGCATCGGCTGCTGTTGCAATGGCCACGCGGGTAGCGATGTCCTCGGGCGGAAGCACGTCACAGAGTGTGAGCGCAACGATGGCAATCTCTGCATCGGACCGATGTGCATCTGGATAGCCGCGGCGAACTGCGGCCGTGCGCACACGCGCGGCATCTTCCGGGGATAAGGCACTGCATACGGCGTTGATCGCTTCGTTCGCGGTTACGCGAGCAGCGCGCGCGGCGGCCGATGCATTCGTAGTGATCTGATCCATGTGTACTTGCCGCGCAGTATGGAATCGCAATCGTTCCAGATTGCTCATACTTGCCAACGAATCGGGCATGGATCCGCGCTGCGACGCGGTAAGAAGCATGCGGGTATCGCGCTCTGCTTTGATGGTGGCGCACACTGGGGATTCGCGCGCAGCAAGAACGTCCACGGCGGCACGGCGGGCGGCGGGCGATAGTTGCGCGGATATCACTACCAGCGCGGGGTTCACCCGCAATGCGCCAAGCATGTCTTGATCAAGATATGACCAGTTCGCTAAGGATTGCGGGTTACCAGCATTGCACGCCATCCGTAAGAGCGCCGCATCGCTATCACTGAGCCCGGCGCCAAGCGCGGCGGCAATAGCCGCTTGGAAATCCGCCTCCACGCGTGCGCTCGCGGCGATGCGCTCCGCATCAGCACGCACGCACGGCGGGCACTGCGCCACGCCATCAGAATTCATCGTGCCTTCATGAAGTGATTGTCCATACGCAACCTCCAACGGCTCGGCAACTTCTTCCCAGCGCTGCAGGTAGTCCGCATGCAGGCTACGAATAGTGTCTGCAGATTCTTCCGGCATTCCCAGGGAACGAAGGGTGGCAAGCAGCGCTGGCAAGTCCGCAAATGAACTAATGGGAGTGTCATTCCCATTTGCTTGTGAAAGTGCCAAGGAAAGCGGATCAGAGGTTTCACCTTGCGCTGCCTGTTCGGCTTCTGACTCCTCCGCCTTGGCTGCATCCACGATGTCCTTCGCTTCGGGAATGTTGGCAAGCAATGACCAGTCTGGCGATTCCTCATCATTGCCAACACATTGTGCGCCGCACGGGGCGAGTGCGCGCTTATCAAATGCTGCAAATTCCTTGGCGAATTGATCGCTGATGGCTATGTTCGTCTGATACCACTGGTTGGTTGCGTCAAACTTTCCAAGCGCTTGATACTGGCGCTCAACGAGTTGGCTACCGGCATCAACCAGGAATTTCGGGAACTCGACCCGCCATTTTTCGATCGCGCCATGAAGGCATTCGCGACAGGCGTTGTCAAGCGTCGGCCGCAGGAGTGGAGCCAGCAATCCGCCCAGTGGGATTCCAGTACTTGGATCATTGCAGGCGTTGAATTCGTACATCTCCTCGCACATGCGGCACGCAAATTTCCAGCGCGCTGACGGGGGAAGCGTTTCCAACAGCACGCGGCATCCGTCCCACTGCGCGCGCAACACCGCGGACGCTGGACCACTGAGTTTCTGACGTTTTTCGGCCCATGCTTGGGTCATTCCGCCAGCAATGCGCGCAAACTCCGTTCCGGCAACGGGCTCGTCCTCCGAATCAGGTGAGCGCAATGCCCGATCAGCGGCGCGAAGTTCCATGTAGTCCAGCATGGAAAGTGTGGAAACCCCCAGGCGATCCATATCTGCTGCAAAGTCCAGGCGCGATTTGCGTACGCTCTGGCACAAAGCGCGGATCGCAGAGATCCGACGTGCGCGGGTTGAATCCAACGCGGCCATCGCGGCTGCAAGTGCGTCATGGTCGTCTGGAAGTGCGCGCATGAGGGCGGCTTCAACATCAAAGTCTGCAAGTTGCGCGCCCAGTGCCGCCGTGTCAGTGGGTTGATCAGCAACTGCACTTTGCAACGCTCGTTGCGCCCGCAAGTTGGCGATCTTGGCACGCATTGGTGCATCGCTTGCCAGAGCGATGGCTGCAAAGAGGGCATCCTCAAGGCGTTCGCGCTGTGCGGCACACGCGTCAAGGTCGGTGAGCTGTTGCAGCACAGTGGCCCGGGATTCTGCAATCGGGCGGGCGTAGGGGCCGCTGGGCGTGTCTGTACTGCTACTGGCACCACGCTTTGCTGCGTTCGCAAGTTCTGCAGTGCGCCAGTCCGCTAGATAGTGTTCATACGCATCCAGCACGCTGCTGCGCGGGGTAGTCACCGATGCGCCATCAAGCATGGCAAGCACGGCGTTGAGCGGCAACAGATCAATAGCGCCGGTGGCGTAGCGCACAGAATCACTCTCCGCCGCAACGCGTGGAGCGGTGAAGACTGATAGCAACAGCGCGAATACTGCGATCGTCGATCGAAGCATCCGCGCTACACGCATCACATGGCGCTCCCGAGGCCCATGATGCGTCGCCACGCGCTGATCTGCCCAAGGTGCATCTGCATATGGCCGATGCACAGGAAGGTGATCAGGGCACCTTTGTGCGGGAACATCTCTTTCATGCGACCTTCGCCAGGATTTTCCTCAGCAAAGACTGAATCCGGAGCAGTTTCAAGTGCCTTGGCTATGGACTGGTAGCCAGCGGTGAAGTGCTTCATGATCTCGTCCTTCGACGGATACTCGCCAGGCGCGGCTTCGATGCCAGCCTTGAAACGATCATCCCAACCAGCAGGATTTGGAACGATGAGATCGGGGCGGCCGAGCATGCCGAGCGCGCGATGCGGATAGATGGACAGATGCGCCATGTAGAAGGCGGGGCACACCACATCCTTTGCGGGGAAGTGTGCAAACTTGTCAGCAGGAATGGTCTTGGCGAGCGTCTCGGCGTAGTTCAGACCAAGGTTCAGACCGGGGAGGACGTAATGGGCGTATGACATAAGACCCGCAGTCTAAGCAAATTTCATTACTGTCCGATGCAGCGGTCGTAGGTGGTTTGCGCAATCACCGGGTCCGTGGTGCCGCGCACAATCGCCCGGCCGTCCGGGAACACTGACAACTCGAGCGACCCCGGCAGCGCACCCACCAGCAATCCATCGGTGATGACGAAGGTCCCAAGCGAAGCGAGCCGCAACTGCAGGCGCACAAGGTCGAGGTGCGCCACTGCTGCAGGGCGCACCTGCACCGCGTTGCGTCCGCACAACACCGTGCACCTGCCGTCCGAATCCGCGTCAAGAAACTCAAAGCGCCGCGCGCCGCAACATGCACAGTCCGTTCGCGCCGCCCCCGCAAGCGACAGGCGTGCCGTTCGGTTTGTTTCCAGGTCAGCTGACCAAAATGAGCAGTCCAAGAGATCCGCACGCCCCGCCAGCAACTTGATCGCCTGCCCTGCCGCATAGGCGCCAACCATGGCAACCGCTGGACCAAACACTCCGGCCGTGTCACATGTTTCGCCCTCGCCCGGAGCCGGTACTTCGGGGAACACGCACCGCAGGCACGGGGCGTCAGACCTTGGAATTCCAAGCGCGCCCGCTACGCCAGCAAGTATCGGCATGGATGTGCCTCGCATCGCCACCGCACCCGCGTGCACAAACGCCTTGCCAAGCTTCACCGCCGCATCGTTCAACAGGTAACGCGTTCGGTAGTTGTCGAGGCCGTCAATGATCACATCGCAATCGCTGACAAACTCTTCGACATTGTCAGATGAAAGATGTTCAACACAGGCGTGCACACGCAATGACGGATCGATCGCCTGCACGCGACGCTTCGCCGCTTCTGCCTTCGGCACACCAGCGCGCGCATCCGCGTCTACATAGAGCGACTGACGTTGCAAGTTGGTGACTTCCACCACATCGCGGTCCACCAGCGTCAGCGTGCCAACACCAGCGCGCGCCAGCAAGTCAATCGCTGCGCATCCGAGCGCGCCGCAACCAACCACCAATGCATGCGCTCCCGCGAGGCGCGCCTGTGCCGTAACGCCAAACCCCGGCAAGATCATCTGCCGATGGTGGCGAGACTGCGGATCGGGCAACGAGTCGGACATGCACACAACGATATGTAAAAACACGGAAGCGATATGTAAAAACACCGAAGCGCCAAGTTTGTGCTTGGCCCTTCGGGAAATTTCAGTAAATCAGGCGGCTGAACCGGTGATTACCACGCGAAGTGTGCAAACGCCTTGTTGGCGTCAGCCATACGGTGCGTGTTCTCGCGGGTGGTGACTGCCTTGCCTTCGTTCTTCGCGGCGTCCATCAGTTCCTTCGCCAGGCGAAGGTGCATCGGACGACCACGCTCAGAGCGAATCGCGTCGATGATCCAACGGAAGGTCAGGCTCTGCTGACGACGACGGTTCAGCTGCATCGGAACCTGATAGTTGGCTCCGCCGACGCGCTTGGAACGAACTTCAACCACTGGGCGCACGTTGTCGCACGCCTTCTGGAAGAGTTCGATCGCCGTCTTCGGCATGTTCTCGTTCTTATCCTTGTCGAGTCGGGTCTGGATCTCATCGAACGCGTCGTACACAACGCGCGTGGCTGGACCCTTCTGGCCGCCGTACATCATGCAGTTGATGAACTTGGCAACAACCTTGTCCTGATAGCGGGCGTCAGGCTTGAGTTGCGATTCGCTAGCGGTGAACTTCCTGGGCATATCTCTCGTCTCCTTCTGGCGAAACCGGCGAAAGCCGGTGGTTTCATGCCGCGCGGGACAAAGGTCCCTGAGGTAAGCGCGGAATTACTCGCCGATACGTGATGAAACGGTGGGCGGGAACAGCCCGCTCACCAAGGTGCGTGATTACTTCTTCTTCTTCGAGGCAGCAGCCTTCTTCTTCACACCGTACTGCGAACGGCCCTTCTTGCGGCCTTCCACTCCGAGGCAGTCAAGCGTGCCACGAACGATGTGGTAACGAACACCAGGAAGATCGCGAACGCGACCACCACGCACGAGCACGATTGAGTGCTCCTGCAGGTTGTGGCCTTCGCCGCCGATGTAGGCGGTGACTTCCTTGCCGTTGGAGAGACGTACACGTGCAACCTTGCGAAGCGCGGAGTTCGGCTTCTTCGGGGTGACGGTCTTCACTTGGAGGCACACGCCACGCTTTTGCGGGCATGCTGCGAGGTCCTTGACCTTCGATTTCGCATCCGGCGAACGGCGGGGCTTGCGGACGAGCTGATTGATCGTTGGCATGGTTCTATCTATGTTTCCGTTTGGGTGAAGGGGTGAACGATAGCGAGAATCGTCAATGATCGCAACCGCCTCGACGGCACAATCAAACTTCATTCACCGAATGATCAATTCAGTTATGCGCCACGATTGTGCACGCTTTGCCGGCTTCGACGTACTTCATCGATAGCAGCGACGGCCAATTGGTCACATCGCTCATTCTCTGGATGCTGATTGTGGCCACGAATCCATGTCGCGCGCACCCGCAGGCGGGTTCGATGCGCGTCGAGCAATTCCCACAGATCGCGATTCAGTACCGGTGACTTGTCAGCCTTGCGCCAACCACGCTTTTTCCAGCCTTCAATCCACTCATTCAGTCCCTTGACGCAGTAATCGCTGTCCGTGGTCACGATCACCTGCGCGCCGTCTGGCAGTCCATCAAGACCACGAATAATCGCGGTGAGTTCCATTCGATTGTTGGTGGTTCCCAGCTCCCCGCCGCTCTCAAACTGCTCGTGCGGAAGGTCCCCGCCGCGCAAAATGAATCCCCAACCGCCAGGGCCGGGGTTGCCGGAGCACGCTCCATCGGTAAACAATTCGTACTTCAACATCAGGGCGACCAAGATTACCGGAAACAGGGTCGCCTGTCAGCGATGCGACATGCATCTTGCGTTGCGCATGCTGTTTCGGCTACCATCCGACCCCTGCGCTTCGGTCCGGCCCCCGCTGGGGAATGCAGCGCATTTCAGTCCATCGCATCGATAGATAGAGGCCCACACACCATGCTTCCAGCATTCCGCACATCTCCCGGCCGCACTCGTCGCCGCCGCGCTCACCAGGCGCTCACCGCCGCACACACCGTCAACTGCCCCAACTGCGGCGCGAACAAGCGTCCGCACACCGCGTGCCGCGACTGCGGCTACGTGCGTCCTGGCCTGCAGTTGAGGGTGGCCCAGCCCGAGGCGTAAGCCCCGGCCTGGCGCACAACTTCTCCGATGCGCATAGGCGTAGACGTGATGGGGGGCGACAATGCCCCCGACCAAATTCTCAAGGGATGCGTTCAGGCGCTCCCGTCGTTGTTGCATGATGATCGCCTCGTCCTCTTTGGGGACGAAGTTGTGATCCGCGATGCACTCGAAGAGCGCGGCTTTCTCAACGATGAACGCGTGGAGATCGTTGCCACCACTGAAGTGATCGGAATGGACGAGTCGCCTGTTGAGGCGATGAAGGCCAAGAAGAATTCCTCCATCGTGGTGATGAACCAGATGGCGTCACCGAAGGCTGAGAATCGCCTCGATGTAGTCATCAGCGCTGGAAACACCGGCGCGTGCGTGGCTGCAAGCCAGTACTTCATGCGCCGCTTGCCTGGCGTGGTTCGTCCTGGAATCTGCGTCACCATTCCAACGTTTAGTGGACCGATCATCTTGATTGATGTCGGCGCAAACATTGAGCCAAAGGCCACTCATCTCGCCCAATACGGCGTGATGGGCGATATTTATGCGCGCGAAATCATGGGCATGAAGAACCCACGAGTGGCGCTGATGAATGTTGGTGGTGAAGAGCAAAAGGGCACGGATCTGATCCGAAACGCTCGCGACTTGATCCGCCAATTTGATCACTTGAATTTCACTGGCTTCGTCGAAGGACGCGGCGTATTCAACGGCGAAGCTGATGTCATCATCACTGACGGCGTTGTTGGAAACGTCATGCTGAAACTCGCTGAAGGTCTGTCCGCTGGCATCTTCCGCGCCATCGCGCACGAAGTCATCGCCACGGATCCAGAACTCGCCATGCGCTTTGAACCAGTGGTGAAGAGCATCTATTCCAAGCACGATTACCACGAGTACGGCGGCGCGCCGCTCTTGGGCGTGAACGGCGTGTCGCTGATCAGTCATGGTTCCAGCAAAGACAAGACCATTCGCAACGCAATCTTGCGCGGCAAAGCCTTCGCTGAGGCGCGCATCAATGAGAAGATCGTTGCGCGCCTTGCCACCGTCAAGATGGAGCAGGTCGAGGCATGACTGCTGTGCCCTTTGGGCGTGGCGTGAGGATCGCGGGCACGGGTCGCGCGGTTCCTGCTGAAGAGCTCACCAACAAAGACCTTGAGAAGATCGTCGACACCAGCGACGAGTGGATTCAGCAGCGCACCGGCATCAAAGCTCGCCGCCGCGCCAATGATTCGGAGACCGTCTTCTCGCTCGGGCGCGATGCCCTACTCAAGGCGCTCGCCAATTCTGGCATCAATGCCGCCGATCTTGACATGATCATCGTGGCCAGCGTGAGCGGCGAGATGATTTGCCCTTCTACGGCTGCGCGCATTAGTGAAGCAGTCGGGGCCGATGAGGCCGCCGTGTTCGATCTTGCTGCAGCCTGCAGTGGATTTCTGTACGGCATGAATTTGGCCGACACGATGATCCGCTGCGGCAGAGCAAAAAACATCGCGGTCATTGGCGTGGAAGTGCTAACCCGCCTGGTTGACTGGTCCGACCGTTCGGTCTCGATCATCTTCGGCGATGGCGCCGGCGCGGCCATCTTTACTGCGGATCCCGATCCATCCAAGGGCTGCATCCACCAGACCATGCACGGCGACGGACGTTTGTGGCGCACGCTCTACCACCCCAAGCTTGATCGGGATGTCCCTGCGGGCGATGAAGCAAACCCGATTCGCCTTGGTCACCTCCGTATGCACGGGCGCGAAATCTACAAATTTGCGGTGACGCGCTTTCAGGAAGCGATCCGCGAAGCACTTGATGCCACTGGCATGAAGGTTGACGATGTGCAGCAGTACATCTGTCACCAATCCAATATTCGGATCATTGAGAGTGCCATTGAGAAGCTGCAGTTGCCGGCCGATCGCGTGTACATCAATATCGATCGCTACGGAAATACCAGCGCGGCGAGCATTCCAATCTGCCTCGACGAGTTACTTGAAGCGAAGACGATTGGTCCCGGGAAGCCCATTATTCTTGTGGCCTTTGGTGCAGGAGTGACTTGGGCTTCGTGTGTTTGGAATATGTGAGTACGCACCGGCTTGCCGGAAACGCACTTCACTCAAGAAGGAAATAATCGATGAGCGCGATCAGCAATGGCTTCGTCTTCCTCTGCCCCGGACAAGGTGCGCAAACGGTTGGCATGGGGCAAACATGGGCTGAATTCAGTCCTGCAGCAGCAAGTGTCTACCAAGCCGCTGATGAGATGACTAGCTTCGGCGCTCGGCGCTTGAGTGAATTCTGTTTCGCTGGTCCGCAAGAAGAGCTCAATCGAACTGACATCAGTCAGCCTGCACTCTTCACGTGCGGCATGGCATGTCACTCCGCTCTCTTGGAGAAACACCCCGCCATCGTCACCGTCGCGGCCAACGGCCTGTCGCTCGGTGAGTACACCGCGCTGTGCATCGCAGGTGCGTTCTCGTTTGCAGATGGACTGCGCCTGGTAGCCACACGCGGACGACTGATGCAACAAGCAGCAGAAGCATCGCGCGGCGGAATGGTGGCACTGATTGGTGCTGATGAAGCACAAGCCAACGAAGTGTGCGCGGCGGCGGCAAAGGGTGAAGTGCTGGTGCCTGCCAACTTCAACGCCCCCGGGCAAATTGTGGTCTCTGGATCAGTGTCCGCATGCGACCGCGCGGTGGAAGTTGCCGGCACCATGGGGCTGCGCGCCGCCAAGCTGGCGGTCGCCGGAGCGTTCCACAGCCCGCTGATGGCCTCGGCCGCCGAGGGCATGGCTCGCGCCTTGGAACACGTGGAATTGAAGCCACTTTCGGTAGATGTTTGGAGCAATGTCACCGGTCTTCGGCACCACCGAAACGATCCGGCGCGGCTCCAAAAGTTGCTGGTGGAACAAATCGTCTCCCCGGTACGATGGAGTCAGTCCTGCACCGACATGATCGGGGCACTCACGGGCGGAGAGATCACAGGCGGCAGCGATGCAACCTTCCATGAGCTTGCTCCGAACACCGTCCTGAAGGGCTTGATGAGACGGATCGATCGTTCAACAGAGGTACACACCCATGACCAACATGACCAAACCCAACGAGATCATGCAGTCCAAGCTAACGCCTGAAGGTGATGCATTCCGAGCCATTGCGCGCGTCGCAACGGCAGCCGGTCTTGCCGCGTCGTTGCTGCTTGCCCCGCTCACCCTCAGCGGATGCGGCGAAGAAGAAGCCGCTCCGGTGGCAGTAGCGCCACCACCGCCACCACCGCCACCAGCGCCGACAGCACCAACAGTCACGCCGATCGCCCAGCTTATGAAGGAACTGGGAATCAGTGACAAGATCCGCCTTCCGGAAGACAAGGCTCCAGGCACCGACCCGGAACGCGTTGCCGTCCTGAAGTTCTTTGACGGATTTGCAAAGTCGAAGCCCGAAGCCATTCGCGCTGCCATGGGACCGCAAGATGTTGCAGTGCTCGACGCCATGAAGAGTGGCGGCGGATTTGAGAAGGCCTGCGCACCGGTGACTCGCATTGACTTGACCACCACCAACCGCGAAGGCAAGGCCTACGTGATGGCCGTCTACCGCGCCGGCAGCGATATCGAAGCGCAATTGTGGGCATTCAAGGTAACTGGCGAAGGCAAGAAAGTCGAAACTCAACTCTTTGAGAGTTACGTTCAACCCGTTGACATCATGAGCAAGATCAGTGGTTCAAACCTGATCGGCGAGTGGGTCAAAGTGGTTGATGCAGATCGAAAGGTTGCATTGGAGCCGGACGAGACCGTCAAGCCGACCGCGCGCGTTCAAGAGCAGGAGAAGCCCGAGGCTTCCGGTTCCGGCGAGGAATCTGGGCCAATCGGCGCTCCTCCGATGCGCAACAAGCCGCCACCGGGAGGCATTGATCGCCCGGGTCGCGGCCCTGGCAAGTGAATTGACGCGCTGCACCTTCCTTGTAAGGCATGCGCGAACAGCGGGACTGGCTGACGCCAGTCCCGCTGTCATGTTCATGGTCTTTGCTGCGCAGTTACACTTCGCCGCCCAACTATAGAGGAGCTTCTGCATGGATAAGCGCGTAGCAATCGTCACTGGAGCAAGCCGTGGAATCGGCCGCGGAATCGCCAAGCGCCTTGCAAAGGATGGCCGTCATGTGGTGGCCGTTGCGCGCAACGCCGAGCAATTGCAGTCGCTCGAAGCAGAGATCATCGCTGCCGGTGGAACCTGCGAACATCGCACCTGCGACATCGCCGACGGACTTGCCGTGCAGCGCATGGTGGAAGAAGTAGCAGAGAAACACGGGCGTCTTGACATTCTTGTCAACAACGCCGGCATCACTAAGGACGGCTTAATCATGCGCATGTCCGACGCCGACTTTGATGAGGTCATCAATGTCAACCTGCGTTCGGTGTTCATCGCTTGCCGCGCTGCGTCGCGCCCCATGCTCCGCGGCAAGTTTGGACGCGTGGTCAACATCGGTAGCGTCAGTGGCGTGGAGGGCAACAAGGGCCAGGCCAACTACGCGTCCGCCAAGGCGGGCGTGATTGGACTCACCAAGAGCATCGCCAAAGAACTTGGAGCCAAGGGCATCACTGCCAATGTGGTGGCTCCGGGGTTCGTTGAGACGGACATGACCGCATTTCTTGGCCCCGATGACAAGAAAAAGGTGGCGGAGCACATTACTGTCGGCAGACTCGGAATTCCTGAGGATATTGCCGCCGCCGTGGCCTATCTGACTGCCGACGACGCTGGGTACATCACCGGGCAAGTTCTTGTTGTAGACGGTGGTCTGCCGATGTGACCGATGCTGGAAATTTGTCCAGCCGGCTCGGTGCCAAACCGCACCTCCATGGGCCGATGAAATGCGCTATATTCCCCCCTTCGCCTAAGGGGCCGGAAACCTCCGGCCGCCCGTAACCCTCTCAAAGGAGAGCGACGTGACCGTGACCAAGGATGAGATTGAACCGCAGGTGATCATTGTTGTTGCTGAGAAACTCTCGGCTGACAAAGACAAGATCAACCGTAACACTAACTTCACAAGCGACCTGAACGCTGACAGCCTTGACCTCGTCGAGCTGGTGATGGAACTCGAAGAACGCTTCGATATCCAGATCCCAGACGACCAGACCAGCAAGATTCTCACCGTCGGGAACGCTGTGGACTTCATTCACGACCAGATGCAGGCCAAGGGACAGAAGTGACCCTTGATTTGAGTCTGGGTCGCACCCGCTGACCGAAATTGCGCCCCGGCCCCATCCCGGGTCGGGGCGCATTCCTTCCACGGACCCAAACCCGCCATGCGGACGATCACACTTCGACGAGTTGTCATCACCGGGCTTGGAACCGTGACAGACGTCGGTAACACCGTGCCGGAATTCTGGAATGCTCTCATTGAGGGCAAGTCCGGAATCGGTCCCATCACGCTGTTCACTCCCACCCCGGAGTGGAGCGTGACATTTGCCGGTGAAGTGCGAAACCTGCAGCCAGAAAAACGCATTGACCCGAAGTCCATCCAGCGCATGGACCGCTTCTCTGTATTTGGAATGTGCGCAGCGGAAGAAGCAGTCGCTGACAGCGGCATGGACTTCTCGCAGGGCGATCCGTACCGCTACGGCGTGGCGATTGGCTCTGGAATCGGCGGCATTGACACCATTGAAGTTGGCCTACGAAAGCTCTTTGATCGCGGACCGCGGTCAGTCAGCCCGTTTGTTGTGCCGAAGCTCATGGTCAATGCCTTGGCTGGAAATGTCAGCATTCGATTTGGCCTGAAGGGCGCAAACATCGCCACTGCGACTGCATGCGCTACTGGAAGCCACGCGATCGGCGCAGCATTCCACATTATTCAACGCGGAGACGCGGATGTGATGGTGGCTGGTGGCAGCGAAGGCGCAGTCACCCCGCTCTGCGTCGGCAGTTTCGCGGCGATGAAGGCGCTCAGTACGCGCAACGATGATCCAACCCGAGCCAGTCGACCATTCGACCGTGACCGCGATGGATTCGTGCTTGCTGAAGGCGCGGGAATCATTGTGATGGAAGAACTTGAACATGCCAAAGCACGCGGCGCACGCATCTATGCGGAGCTGGTGGGCTTTGGGGTCACCGGTGATGCCACGCATATTGCGGCACCCGACGATCAGGGTCGCGGCGCACGCAAGGCAATGGAAATTGCCTTGAAGGATGCAGAGCTGAACACCACTGATATCAAATACATCAACGCGCACGGCACCAGCACCCCCTTGGGTGACAAGGCGGAAGTCTTGGCAGTGAAGTCGCTCTTTGGTGTGCACGCTGCCAACATTGCCATGTCGAGTACCAAAGGCGTTACCGGGCACACACTCGGCGGCGCTGGGGCGATCGAAACCGTGGCAACCGTGAAGGCGATTGTGGAGGGCGTACTACCCCCCACCATCAACCTTGAGAACCCCGACGAGGGCTTCGACTTGAACTTTGTGGCCAATGTGGCGCAAGAGGTCAAGTTTGACTATGCCATCAATAACTCGTTTGGATTCGGCGGTCATAACACCTCTATGGTCCTAGCACGATTCCGTGGCTGAATCTGCATCGCTGGGGGGCACGAACCCACATCCGATGTACAGAGTGTCCAGAGAGCATGCCTCCGCGATCAGCGCCGTTAAACGCGGTCTTGCGGACATTGCCGTTGACCTGCACTTTGAGGGTGACCCTTCCATGCATGGGCGCTACGGACCGGAAGGGCGACGCTTGTGGCGCACCGAGACCTTGGCGCGGATTTCGCATTTAGTAGAGGCAATCGCCTGCAATCGCCCCGAATTTTACGGGGGTCATGTGGCCTGGGCTGCTGAGGCACTTCGCGCTCGCGGGGCTTCGGAAGCTGACATTCAAGGTCATGTATTGGCGCTGTGCAGTTGCTTATCGAAGGAACTCCCTGACGCTGTTGCTGCACGTTTGAGTCCGTTCTGCCAAGCGGCTACCGCCGCGATCGCCGATCCTCCGGATCATGAACACAGCCTCATCGAGGCAACTGCAAAAGATTCCACGCTGTCGCGACTGTTCCTGCTGCATCTCTTGCAACGTGACCACCAAGCAGCTGCAAACATTGCCGTCGATGCACTGCGCGGCGGACTGCCACTCCTTGATGTCTACGAGCGCATCCTGGCGCCAGCGCTGTGCGAGATCGGCCGCATGTGGCACATGCAGGAAGCCTCCATTGCAGATGAACATTTCTGCAGCGCGGCAATGCGTTCCATCATTACGCAATTGCGCGCGTCGGTGCCAGCGCCACCTGCCGATGGGCGACGCGTGTTGTGTTGCACCGTAGGTGGAAACTTTCATGACGCTGGAATTCGCATGGTTGCTGATGTCCTCGAAATGGACGGCTGGACCGTTGAGTTTCTTGGAGCCGATGTGCGAGCCCATGAAGTGGTCATGTCGATTGTCGACAGCGCGTCGGATGAACATCGCGCGTTCCACCTGGTTGCGGCCAGTGCGTCCACCCTGCTCTCAGTACGCGCAGCCATGGATCTGGCAGATGCCATGAATGCCTATCCCGAAGCCCAAAACGTGCCACTCCTTGTCGGCGGCGGAGT
>JBBAOD010000033.1:2840-16100 GCA_040401635.1 Phycisphaerales bacterium | reverse complement strand
CAGGTCAGCGCGTTCAGCCTGTTCTTCCCGCGCCGCATCCTGACCGGAAGCCTGATCGGCGGCGTGGCGGAGACGCAGGAGATGCTCGACTTCTGCGGCGCGCACGGCATCACGTGCGACATCGAGACCATCCGCATCCAGGACATCAACGCCGCCTACGAGCGCATGCTCAAGAACGACGTCAAGTACCGGTTCGTGATCGACATGGCGTCGCTGAAGGGGTGATGCCCCGCTCCGCAGCCCTGCCCGCGCGTGAGTCGGCGCCCGCAGGAGCGGACGTTAAATCTCGGCGGGGCGGAAGCTGGACCGGGTTGAGGGGGGGTTATGTCAACGCGGCTTCGTAACTTCCCACGGTCCGTCCTTGCCGACGCGGATGATGGTCTCGTCGTCGTAACGGAACAGTCCCTGCCAGCCGCCGAGCCAAAGTCGTCCTGATCGATCCTGGTAGGTGCACTGAATGGCGTTGGTGCTCAGGCCTTGGGCTTCGCCGAAGTTCGTGAAGGTATTGCCGTCGTAGCGGTACACACCGGAGTTCTCGATCGGGAACCAGATGTTGCCGGCAGGATCTTCGTATAGATCCCACGCTTCTGTGCCGTTTACGCCGTCCTTTGCGGTGATGTGCGTGAACTTATTCCCGACGCGATAACAGATACCGTTGTGATGGGTCGCGAACCAGATCCGTCCCTGACGGTCTTCCAGTATGTCGTTCACGGAATTGTCGCAAAGGCCGTCCGCCTTCGAGATGTTCGTGCATGATGTGCCGTCGTAAGCGAACGCTCCGCCGGGGGTGCCGAACCACATGCGCCCCCTCTTGTCTTGCATGATGCACATCACCATGCGCGCGCTCGTTACATCGACATCTAGATTCGGTTCAACCGCAGGCAGAGGGAACGCGGTGAATGTCTTCCCATCGAATCGGCTCACGCCGCCGAACGTGCCGATCCAGAGCAGTCCATCTCGGTCGATGATGATGCTCCAGATATCGTCGTGCGCAAGACCCTCTTTGGTTGTGTACGTGGTGAACCGGGCGCCGTCATACTTGATCAATCCGTGGTCCGTACCGAACCACACGGCGTCGTGCTTATCCTGAACGATGGCACGCACCGCTTCGCCTGGGAAACCTTCCTTCACGCTGAAGAATTCCACTACTTTGCCGTTGTAGCAGCCGACGCCATCTCCGTTGGTCCCAAACCAGAGACGGCCGCTGCGGTCTTCAAAGATGCGTCGAATGAACGGACTGAGCGGCGTGATGACCGTGGTCGCTGAAGGGCTCTTCGTGGTTGGAGGCGGAGCGTCGGTCTGCTTCGCGGCGCAACCGCACAGATAGCCACTGAGCAGCATCACGAACAGAGAGAATCTCGCAGTGATCATCGGGGGCAGCCTATGTTGCGCCACCAACTACGTTGCGTCAACAGTAATACCAAGCTTCTTGCGGAGCAACGCGGCATCAATGGTGATTTGCGTTTGTGTCTGCGGCGTGAGACGGTCGACATTCTTCATGATCATTGCCATTCGCTGGTTCTGCGAAAGGTGCGTACGTGTGCGGATCAGGAAGTCCCAGTAAAAGACGGTGACCGGGCAAGCAGATGGGCCGCTGCGTTCCGCTGGGTCGTAACGACAGTCGGTGCAGTAATTACTCATCCGCTCGATGTACTTACCACTCGCTGCATAGGGCTTGGTTCCAACAAGGCCAGTCACGCCCTTTGAAGCCTTGGGGCGACGGTCCGCATGCATGACCATGCCAAGCGCATTGGGAAGCGTGACCCAATCCACGCCGTCAATGAACATTCCGAGATACCAATCACTCACAGCACGCGGGTGTACACCGCTGATGAGTGCAAAATTGCCGGTCACCATCAGCCGCTGGATGTGGTGGCCGTATCCGGTCTCAATCACTTGACCAACACATGCTTTCATACAAGCCATGTCAGTGTCAGCAGTCCAATAGAAGTCCGGCAACTTTCCTTGTTGATTCAGACCGTTGCGATCCGCGTACTCCGATCCCTCAAGCCAGTACACGCCGCGAATGAATTCGCGCCAACCAATGATCTGTCGTACGAACGCTTCCACCGACTGCAGTGGAGCTTCGCCATCATTGAATGCCTTGATCGCTCGCTCGCAGCACTCGCGCGGATTTAGGAGCTTCAGGTTGAGTGAACTTGATAGGGTCGCGTGATAAAGCGTGGGCTCGTTCGTCCACATGGCATCTTCATATGCACCGAAGTTTGCAAGCCGATGCGTGATGAAGTCATCAAGTGCAGCCAAAGCCTGCTCGCGTGTCACTGGCCAACCGAATGATTCGGCGGCGCCAGGTAGCCCTGGAAGAACCTGTTGCATCGCGCTAATGACCGCGCGAGTGATCTCATCTGCCTTGAAACTGAGCGGTTTGCGTGGCTTTGGGCTTGGACCGTGCTTGCCAAACGGCAGGCGGTTTTCTTTGTCGAAGTTCCACACTCCACCAACAGGCTGCGCGCCCTTGCCGTGGCCCTCCATCAGATACCCAGTCTTACGGCGCTGCTCGCGGTAGAAGAATTCCATCGTCAGGGCGGTGCGATCTTTTGCCCACGCAGCGAACTCTTCGACAGTGGTGAGAAAGTGTTCGTCTGGCAAGACGGTCAGCGGAACGCCAGAGGCGTCACCAACACGCTCAAGGATCGTGAGGACTCGCCATTCGCCCGGCTGCGTGCACGCAATCTGCGTGGGCTTGAGCGCAGTAATGGCGCGCGTGAGCTCACTCTCGAATGCGCCAGTGTTCTCTGGGTCTTCAAGAGTGATGTATCGAACGCGAATCTCTCGCTTGATCAAGGCGGCAGCAAAGTGGCGCATTGCCGAAAGAAACAGAGCGGTCCGCTGGACATGACTCGGTACATGTTGCGATTCGCCTGCCACTTCCATCATGAGTACGGTGTCATCCGCTCCCAGCGTGCGGATGAGGGGCGCATCAAGGTCAAGCTGGTCTCCGAAGATGACAGCGAGACGACCTCCTCCTATTTGAGGCGTCGAGCGTTTCAATGCAGCCGTGGGCTTCCGTGGCATGGTTTGGAATACTAGGGATCACTGGGTGCGAGGGCTGCAGCGCGACAGGGCAAGTTCGCGTATTCCGTACATACTGTGACCCCCGAACTCCATACACACTCCACCTCGCTCAGCCGCACCGTTGCTTACACATGCGCGTGCCTGTCCTTCGTACTCGCTGCCGCGTCGTGCGCGCCTCACGCGGCGAGTTCGACCGCTGCGGGTGAGGCGCCGACCGCCACGCTGACATCCGCTGCTACGGGCTCGCTCGCCGTATGTCCCGTCCCGCGCGCGCCCACAAGTGTGAGTTCTGCCGACCGTGGCACGGTGCCCTATGACCGCGATGTCTGGCAGACGCTGCTCTATCACCACGCGAAGATTCACCGCACCGTGACCATGATCGAGAACGGCGTCTCCGCCACCACCGAATCAGATGACCCCGCAGTGGCCACCCTGATCAAGGACCACACACTTGCTATGCAAGGTCGCATGTTGGAAGGACTCCAAGTCCGCACCTGGGACCCGGTCTTCAGGGAACTCTTTGCGCGCCACGAACATGTGAAACTGACCGTGGAACTCACAGAAAAAGGGGTTCGCATTGTGGAAACTGGCGACGACCCAGAGACCGTTCGATTACTTCGCTCCCATGCCTCCGGTGTCACGGATTTCGTGCGCGTTGGCAGCGCGGCAGCGCAGCGCGAGACCCCGTACGTCAACGATTGAATCAGCCCACGCGGTCGATCTGCGCACATAAATCACTCCGGTCAGTTACCCTGTCTGACCGTGCTCGGCCATCTGCTCCAAGTCGAAGTTGAAGACCTGATCGCGCAACGCGATTGGGTGGGGTTGCGCAGCGCGCTCAATGACCTCAACGACCCGGATATTGCAGAAATCCTGACTGATTTGCCATCCGATGACGAGGGTGTCATCTTTCGGCTGCTCTCTCGAGATCGTGCGGGTGCGGTCTTCTCGTACCTGCCAGTTGAGCAACAAGCGGAGCTCATTGCCTCACTTTCAAGCGAGCAGATGCTTGAGCTTGTGAATGCCATGACGCCCGATGACCGCGTCTCGCTGCTTGATGACCTGCCAGCAGAAGTCACGCGGCGGATCTTGGAGTCGCTCAGCCCGCAAGCGCTTGCAGCCACCCGCACACTGCTTGGCTACCCCGAAGGCACCGCCGGCCACGTGATGACGCCGGAGTACATCAGCCTCTCGCCTGGCATGACCGTTGCGGAGGCGCTCGAGTCCATCCGCCGCTCTGAGCGCCGTGTCGAGACACTCAACGTTCTCTATGTAGTTGATGCCAGCGGCGCACTCCTCTTTGATGTGCGCCTTGGACTCCTTGTCAGGGCAGACCCGAACGCACTGGTGGGTGATCTTGAGCAAGCCACGCTGGTCTCCATTCCAGCACGCACTGATCTTCCTGAAGTGGTGCGCCTGTTCAAGCGCTACGACCGGTCGGCCCTTGCAGTTGTTGATGAGCGCGGGCACATGCTCGGCATCATCACTGTTGACGATGCGCTTGATATCTCCCAGACGGAAGACACGGAGACGCAACTTCGATTCGGTGGCGTGCAAGCGGTGGACACACCGTATTCACGTACCCCTTTCTGGCAATTGCTGCGGCAGCGCGGGCTCTGGCTTTCCGTGCTGTTCGTGGGCGAGATGCTCACAGCAACAGCAATGAGCCACTTTGAACACGAGATCGCCTCGGCAGTCATGCTGGCGATGTTCATTCCGCTGGTGATTTCGAGCGGTGGCAACACTGGATCACAGGCAGCAACGCTCGTGGTGCGCGCGCTTGCGCTCGGCGAATTGCCGGGCAACGCGTGGCGGCGTGTCTTTCTGCGCGAACTTGGAACCGGCGCTGTACTTGGTAGTTGGCTCGGATCGCTCGGTTTCATCCGCGTGCTGGTCTGGCAGTATTTCGGCTGGTACGACTACGGCGGGCATCCGTATCTAGTGGCCACGGTGATATGGCTCAGTCTGATCGGTGTGGTTTGCTTCGGCACCATCGCGGGAAGCATGTTGCCGTTCATCTTGCGCTCATTCAAACTTGATCCAGCCACAAGTTCGGCACCATTTGTTGCCACATTGGTCGATGTCACTGGGCTGGTCATCTACTTCGTAGTTGCCAAGGTGATCCTCACCGGCACGCTGCTCTGATCGCTCCAAAGGAAATGAAATATGAACCTCACCTACGGCGATTACCTGTGCGTTCCGCAACTCCTCTCGCTGCAGCGTCCGCTTTCGCATCGCCCCGATAGTGCGGATCCGGAACACGATGAGATGCTCTTCATCATCATTCACCAGGTCTATGAACTGTGGTTCAAGCAGCAACTTCACGAAGGCGATCGCCTTGCTGAATGCCTGACCGCGGGCCAAGTGCCGGAAGCGTGCGCAACATTGCAGCGCATGCTCACCATCTTGAAGACCATGGTGCAGCAGGTTGATGTGATTGAAACGATTACGCCGGTTTCATTTCTCTCCTTCCGAAGCTTCTTGGCAAATTCCAGCGGATTCCAAAGCGCGCAATTCCGCGAGTTTGAGTTCCTGCTCGGCAACAAGAATCCGCGCGTCCTCACGCACTATCCAGAAGGAACGCCAGACCGCGTAGCGATCGAACGCCGCTGGGGAAAGCCAACCCTCTTCGATGCGTTTGCAAAGTTCGTCGCGCTGCGTGGTTATCCGGTTCCTGCCGAACTTCTTGCGCGCGACGTCACTCAGCCGCCGCAAGAATGGCCTGCGTTCCAGGAAACACTGCTTGACCTCTATCACAATCATCCCACCGAGCGCAGCGTGTGCGAACTTCTTGTGGATCTTGACGAGGGCATTCAGGAGTGGCGCTACCGCCATGTAAAGATGGTGGAGCGCACTATTGGATTCAAGCAGGGCACCGGCGGCAGTCCGGGCGTCGCTTATCTCCGAACAACGCTCTTCAATCCGCTCTTTCCCGACCTGTGGGCGATCCGCACGCGGCTGTGATTGACAATGTTGATCCTGCGTGCTTGCTTTCGCGCCTTCGCGAGCAGTCGGCCGCGGAGCGCTCGCGGGTATCTTTCGCGCATGTCGACCATCAATCCGATCATCGCTAGCTCTGCATCGCAATCACCGTGCTGCGGTCCGAACGGATGCAGTACCAATGCGGGGGCGACAGTTTCCACCCGCGCAATGAATGAGTTTGGTGATGCCACCGGACTCAATGTTGACGGCACTGTGGCGGGCTCCATTGCATTGATGCAGTGGATCACCGAGAACCGGCACATGATGCAGCCGCCGGTCGGCAATAAGTACCTGTACAGCGGCAAGGATTTCTTTGTGATGATCATCGCTGGCCCCAACGCCCGCAATGATTTCCACATGACCAACAGCGAAGAGTTCTTCATTCAACTGAAGGGCGATATCACCGTTCGCATCCGCGACATCAACGGAATTCGCGATGTTCCGATCCGCGAGGGCGAAACCTTCTTCATTCCGCCCAATGTCCCGCACAGTCCGCAGCGCGGTCCAAACACGTTGGGGATGGTGATTGAACGCCGTCGCCCGGAGACTGAGCCGGAGCACTTGATGTTCTTCTGCCAGAAGTGCGAAGAGCTGGTCTATGACAAAGTCTTTGTGTGCAAGGACATCGTGCAGCATTTCGCCAAGGCCATGGAAGAGTTCTGGGCCGATCCCGCGCTGTGCACGTGCAAGAAGTGTGGCACGCGTGTGATGCGCCCGTACTGAACATCCAATGATCGACCTGCACACGCACATCTTGCCTGAGCGCTGGCCGGACCTCTGTGCCAAGTATGGCTATCCCGGCTGGGTAAGCATTGAGCATTGCGCTGCGTGTCGCGCACAATTGTGGAAAGACGGGCGGATGTTCCGCGAAATCCACTCGAATTCCTGGGATCCAACCGCGCGCACTGCCGACTGCGATGCCGCCGGGGTGCGTGTGCAAGTGCTGAGCACGGTGCCGGTGATGTTCAGTTACTGGGCGAAGGCCGCGGATGCCGCTGATCTTTCTGCCACCCTTAATGATCACATCGCTGGTGTAGTGCGCGACGCGCCGGATCAATTCGTTGGCTTGGGCACCATTCCCATGCAGGACACTCGGTTAGCAATTCGCGAACTCGAACGATGCGTGCGCGAGCTCGGCATGCCTGGTGTGCAGATTGGTTCGAACGTCAACGGTCGCAACTTGGATGATCCATCCGTTGTCGAAGTGCTCGAAGCTGCCGCCGCGCTTGGCGCATGCGTCTTCGTTCATCCGTGGGAAATGTGCGGCGCCGATCGTATGGAGCGGCACTGGTTCCCGTGGCTGGTTGGCATGCCAGCAGAAACCGCGCTTGCCGTTGGCAGCGTGTGCTTCGGTGGCGTGATGGAGAAACTGCCATCGTTGCGCATTGCATTTGCTCATGGCGGTGGTGCGGCGCCGATGACCATCGGTCGCTGGGAACACGGATTCCGCGAACGCCCTGACCTGTGCCAGACTGCCACTAACGAATCGCCACGCGAGGCAATCAAGCGCGTGTGGTTTGACTCGCTGGTGCATGACCCGGAAGCACTGCGGCT
The DNA here is from genome assembly GCA_040401635.1 of Phycisphaerales bacterium. Lineage (GTDB taxonomy): Bacteria > Planctomycetota > Phycisphaerae > Phycisphaerales > SM1A02 > UBA966. Next base: position 8,528 of record JBBAOD010000033.1, on the reverse strand, counting down.
CTTACTTTCAGTCGCAGGGCAGGGCAAGGTGGCGCTTGGCACCGACTACCCGTTCCCGCTTGGGGAACTCTCGCCCGGCGCTATTGTGCGCGCCGCGACGTGGCTTGATGAAGAAACGCGCGCCAGCATTCTGCATGGATCGGCCGCAACCTTTCTTGGTTCGCGCGCCCAACACGCCGTGCGCTGCGCTGCATACGAATTACCCGCACCTCATGTGAATGCACGATCATGACTATGACCGCTCGCGCCGCTCCAGTTGATACATCCGCCGAATATGCACGCCAGCTCGACGCGGCGGACCCGTTGCGCTCAGTGCGCGCGGAATTTGAACATCCATTCAGCGAAGACGGTCGGCCGTTCACGTACCTGTGTGGCAATTCCTTGGGGCTCATGCCGCGCACCGCGCGCGTCATGGTGCAAGAAGAATTGGATGACTGGTCGCGACTTGCCGTTGAGGGGCACATGCTCTCGCGCCGCCCGTGGGTTGATTTCCACGAGCAGTTCAGCGAACTCGGTGCGCGCTTGGTTGGCGCACGCGCTGGCGAAGTAGTGATGATGAATTCATTGACCGTGAACTTGCATCTCATGATGGTGAGCTTCTGGCGTCCGGAAGGCAAGCGCACCAAGATCATCATGGAGCGCGGCGCATTTCCAAGCGATACATACGCAGTGCATTCTCACGTGCGGGCGCGTGGTCTTGATCCCGCGCAAGAAGTGTTGGAAGTAGCACCGCGAACCGGTGAAGCGTTGATCCGCGAAGAAGACATCTTGGAAGCGATTCATGCTGCCGGCGACACGCTGGCGCTCATCATGATTGGCGGCGTGAATTACGCAACCGGTCAGGCATTTGCCATTCAGCGCATCACCGCTGCGGCGCACGCAGTTGGCGCTAAGGCGGGCTGGGATCTTGCACATTGGGCTGGAAATCTCCCTGCCAAACTCCATGACTGGAATGTCGATTTCGCCTGCTGGTGTTCTTACAAGTATCTGAACGCCGGCCCGGGTGCAGTGGCCGGATGCTTTGTGCATGAGCGTCACGGCACGAACATTTCGCTGCCGCGATTCGCCGGATGGTGGGGCAACGATCCAAAGACGCGCTTTGCGATGGGGCCAGAATTCATAGCGCGCGAAGGCGCCGACGGCTGGCAGCTTTCCAATCCGCCGATCCTGGCGCTCGCGCCGCTCCTTGCAAGCCTGCAGATCTTTGACCGCGTTGGAATGGAAGCGCTGCAAGCAAAGAGCCTGGCCATGACCGCCTACATGCGTGCGTTGTTGCCGACATCGCCGCTCGCCGCGGGAACCGTGCTGACCCCAAGCGCCCCCGGCACTCACGGCGCGCAACTCAGTATCGCCTTCGAACACGACGCGCGCACGCGCCACTCCGAACTCACTCGCCGCGGCATCATCTGTGACTTCCGCGAACCAAACATCATTCGCCTGGCGCCTACGCCGCTTTACAACAGTTTCGCTGATATTCACACCACCCTAACCGCCTAAAGTAGGTCCGCTCCCGGTGTTCGCGTTGCAATGATGCAACCACTTTGAGTTGTCTTGGATTTAGTGCTACATCCGCCAATCACCAATCGCCACAGGTTCAGCCTCCCGCTCCACATATGCCACGCTCAGCAGTCATCATCGGTGCCGGACTCGGCGGCTCGCTTCTTGCGCACTACTTAGGTCAACGCGGCTGGGAAGTGCGCGTCTTTGAGCGTCGCGGCGATCCCCGTGCTCGCGGCACAGTTGGTGGGCGATCCATCAACTTGGCGATCAGCGCGCGCGGTCTGCACGCGCTGGAGCGAGCAGGCCTTGCCAGCGCGGTGACGGAGCACGGAATCCGCATGCCGGGGCGCATGTTGCATTCAACTACCGGAGCCACGGCGTTTATCCCGTATTCCGCTGACCCAACGCGTGCCATCATGAGTTTCAGTCGCAGTGCGCTCAATATGTTGTTGCTCCGCGCAGCTGCAGCGCACCCATCGGTGCAATTCACCTTCAATCATCGTTGCGTTGGTCTTGATGAGCAGGGTGGGGCGGCCATCATGGAAGGGCCCGATGGCGCCCGTGTACACGCATCAGCAGATCTCATCGTTGGTGCGGACGGCTCCTTCAGTGCTATGCGCGGTCATCTTGAACGGCGCGAGCGCTTTGAATATTCGCAATCATCGCTCGCGCATGGTTACAAAGAGCTCTCCATCCCACCAGTGGCCGCCGGGCCGTTCGCGCCGTTCGCTATGGATCCAAAGGCGCTGCACATCTGGCCTCGCGGCAGCAGCATGATGATTGCGCTTCCAAATCCAGACGGCAGTTTCACCTGCACACTCTTCTGGCCTTTCGATGCCGCGCCGGGCACGGACGAATCGTCGTTCGCCACCATCCGCGATGGTCGCGCCGCACTGGAACGATTCCGCCGCGATTACTCCGACGCTGTGCCGCTTATGCCGGAATTGGTGGAAGAATATGATCAAAACCCAGTCGGCTCCATGATCACCGTGCGCTGCTGGCCCTGGACCATGGGTGGTCGATTTGCGCTGCTTGGTGACGCCGCACATGCCATTGTTCCTTTCTACGGCCAAGGCGCGAACGCAAGCTTTGAAGATTGCGAAGCGCTTGTCGATGCGCTTGAGCGGCATCCCGCAGACGTTGCGCGCGCCATTGACGAATACCAGCACGAGCGCAAACCAAACGCTGACGCCATCGCCGACATGGCGCTCACCAACTTCGTAGAGATGCGCGATCGCACTGCGCATCGCATGTTCAAGCTAAAGAAGAAGCTTGATCACACGCTGAATCACTGGATGCCGAATGCATTCATCCCGCTCTATGACCTAGTGAGTTTCAGCACGGTTCCATACGCGGCAGCCCGTGCGCGCGCGGTACAGCAGGATCGCATCGTTATGCGGGTCGGTATCGCTGCGGCGGGGCTACTGGTTGCGCTGCTGGTAGTAGCGGCGTTTGTTGTGATGCGTCGCATGTTTGCTTCACAAGCCGCGTAACGCATGTCTCCGGTTGCTCTCAGAGCTACTCATGTCCACCATCATTGACATCTCTCCGCTTCTCTCTGCGCGCATCGCTGTCTTTCCTGGAGACACGGCATTTGCACGGACGCAGCTCATGCATGTTGATGAACGACAGCACATTTCGTTGTCATCGCTGACCACCACCGTGCATGTGGGCAGTCACGCCGACGCGCCCATCCATTACGGCAAGGGTGGTCGAACGATTGAAGCGCAGCCGCTCGATCTCTACGTCGGCCCATGCATCGTGGTCCGCGTTGAAGGAGCGCGCGATCGAGCGATCACCGCACAGGACCTTGCCGGCCGTGTCCCCTTCGGCACCGAGCGTCTCATCATTGCTACGGGAACATTCCCAAACCCCGAGCACTGGAACCCGGACTTCGCGTCTCTCGATCCGGCCCTGATTCCCTGGCTACACATGCGCGGCGTCCGTCTGGTGGCGATCGACACGCCAAGCGTGGATCGCGGCGATAGTAAAGATCTCCCCACGCACGCACAATTCTTCGCGCATGACATTTCGATCATCGAAGGCGTTGTGCTCAACGGCGTCGCGGAGGGTCACTACGAACTCATCGCGCTCCCGCTCCGCATCGAAGGCGCCGATGCCAGCCCCGTCCGCGCCATTCTGCGAAAATAACCTATTTAATAGCCACGATCGCCTTCACCTCCACTGCGATCGGTGTCGGCAACGCCGAAATCCCCAGCGTCGTTCGCGTTGGATTTGGATTCCCCGGTCCCGCGAAGCACTCTGCGTAGATGCGGTTGTACGCCGCAAAGTCGCGCTTGATGTCCGTCAGGAACACCGTCACATCCACCACATCTTCCCACCGCGCGCCCGCATCTTCCACCACCGCGCGGCAGTTGGCAAAGCAGTTGCGGCACTGCAATTCAATGTCATACGAAGCAATGCTGCCGTCCGCGCTTAGCACCACGCCCGGGATCTCCTTCGACCCGCGAACCCGCGGCCCCACGCCGGAGAGAAACAGCAGATTCCCCGCACGCCGCGCATGCGGATACGGACCAACTGGCTCAGGCGCACGCGATGAATTGATCGGCTCGTTCATGCCCCGGGAATCCTACCCAGGCCACGTCACCGACTTCGGCTCCGCAAAGAATCGCAGCGCCTCTTCTCCACCCTCGCGCCCCACACCCGATCGCTTCATTCCACCAAACGGCACGCGCAGATCACGCAACATCCACGTGTTGATCCACACAATGCCAAATTCCAGTTGTTCCGCCATGCGCATTCCGTGCGCGTGATCGGCCGTCCATACATTCGCTGCCAATCCGTACACGCTCTCATTGGCAAGCCGCACCGCATCGGCGTCATCACTGAACGCCTGGATGGTCACCACCGGACCAAAGATCTCCTCTTGGTTTGTCGCGCAATCCATCGGTAGCCCCTCGATCACCGTCGGCAACCAATACGCACCACCACGCACCCGCTCGGGCAACTCACTGCGCTCGGGCGCCCGCCCGCCGCACAAGACGCGCCCGCCCTCAGCGCGCGCGCGCTCCACCGCCGCCGCCACCTTCCCGCGATGCGCGGCCGACACCAGCGAACCCTGCTCAGTCCCCGCGTCCATCGGGTCACCCACCCGCAACGCACGCACGCGCTCCACGAACGCCTCGCGAAACCGTTCGTACATACTTCGCTCTACCAACACGCGACTTCCACACAGACAAATCTGCCCTTGATTCTGGAACCCAGCCCGCACCGCACCCGCCACCGCCGCGTCAAAGTTCGCATCAGCGAACACGATCGTCGGGTTCTTGCCACCAAGTTCTAACGCCGTGCGCTTGAACATCGGACCCGCTACCGACATGATGTGCGCACCCGTCGCGGTCCCGCCCGTAAAGGTGATCACGGGAATTCCAGGATGCCGAACGATCGCCGCTCCGCATTCCGCACCGCGACCTTGCACCACGTTTAGAACGCCCGCCGGAAACCCTGCCTCCGCGCTCAACTCGCCAAGCGCTGCGGCGGTCATCGGCGTCTCCTCACTCGGCTTCGCAACCACCGTGCATCCGGCCGCCAACGCCGGCGCAATCTTCCAAGTAAACAAATAGAGCGGCAGGTTCCATGGGCTGATGCACCCAGCCACGCCACTCGGCCGCCGCATCACTCGCGAGACCGCATGCGGCGCACGAAAGTCCTCGTCAGCTTTCCACTCTCGCACTGCCTCCGCGAAGAACCGCAAGTTGGCCGCCGCGCGCGGAATGTCCACGCTGCGCGCCAACGACAGCGGCTTCCCGGAATCAGTGCTTTCCAACAACGCCAACCGCTCAATATCGCGCTCCACCAGTCCTGCCAGACGCTCGAGCATCGCAGCCCGTTCCGTTGCCGGCAGCGCCGCCCACGCCGGGAACGCCCGCGCCGCCGCGGTTTGCGCCACGTCCACATCAGCCGCCCCCGAAGCTGCCATGCGCCCAATCTCCGCACCAGTTGCCGGCTCAATCACCGGCAACGAATCGCCCCCGACCGAACTGTGGCTACGTCCGTCGATCCAATTCTCCACCAAGTGAGGCAATTGCATCCTCGAAGGCTACTGCCCGCACCGCACGCAGCGGATCACTTCGCGCTCGCTGGCGCACTTGGCGCATCGGGCGCACTTGGCGCACCTGGCGCAACTACCGGCGCATTCGCCGCCCCCGCCCCCCCCCCCCGCTTCAC
>JBBAOD010000033.1:0-2830 GCA_040401635.1 Phycisphaerales bacterium | reverse complement strand
TCACCGTTCCCGCACCCCCCGCCGTCGCATGCACCTCCACCATCGAAAGCGCCGGACACGCCCGCGCATCCAGAATCTCCACGCGCACACGCGCCGCCTTCGTCACCGGCACGCGCACGATCCGCTTGTGCCCAACCGTGGTCCCCTCGGCTAACACGCGCCACTCGCGCGCGTTGTTACTCGTACCCACCCCCGCAGGAACACTGATCCGGAATCTACGAATCCGTTGACCGAACGCAATCGGCTCCGCCAACACCACGCGGTCCCACGCCGCGTTCGGATCAAGTTCCACCTCAATGTTCGCCGCGCGCACAGCATCGTCGGTCGCCCAAAACGTGGCGGAATCTCCGTCCACCGCCTTGCTCCCACTGAACACCGAATCCCCAAGCGGCTCGCTCGCCGAACGCGGCGCATCGCCACGCACATTCGTCCCGCCTACCGCACGCCCGCGCGCAAGGTCCGTCCCTGGCCCATACGTGGCATCAATCAACGCACGCAGACCAAGCACCGCAGCAGCATCGTTCTCATGGATCAGTCCGCGCCGATCCACCGGAAAGTTCAGGTGCAGATTGGCGTTGTGCCCAACGCTCCGCTCCCACAGATCAAACAACTCTGCTGCAGTCTTGACCTTGTCATCTTCATGCGCGTGATAGAACCAACCCGGCCGGATGCTCACATCGCATTCCGCGGGAATCCACGCCTCGCCGTCTTCATCGCCCTCAGTCAGGCTCTTGCCACTCGGCGGATTGTCCGCACCGCGACCGTGCCCCTTCACCTTGAGCATCGCCCAATTGGTTTCCCCGGCCCAGCCGTTCTCATTTCCCACCCAACGAACATCCGGGCCCACATCACTAAAGATCACCGCATTCGGCTGGCACTCGCGCACGGTGCGCTCAAAGCTTGGGAAGTCGTAGACCTGTTTCTTGCCGTTTGGGCCTTCACCGCACGCGCCATCAAACCAGACTTCGTGCACCGGTCCGTAGTTGGTGAGCACCTCGCGGAGCTGCTTGCGGAAATACTCGTTGTATGCCTCGCCGGTTCCGTACGCCGGATTGTTGCGATCCCACGGCGAGAGGTAGACGCCAAACTTGAGCCCCGCCTCGCGACATGCCTCGCTCAACTCCCGCAGAACGTCGCCCGCGCCGCCTTTCCAGGGGCTCGACTTCACCGAATGCGCACTCATAGCCGTGGGCCAATTGCAGAATCCATCGTGGTGCTTGGCGGTGATGACCACGCCGGTGATGCCAGCCGCTTTCATCACGCGCACCCACTGTCGCGCATCCAGCGCCGATGGCGCGAACGCGGCGGCCGGCTCATCGCCGTGCCCCCACTCGCGGTCCGTGAAGGTGTTTGGACCGAAGTGGATGAACCCCGTGAATTCCATGTCCTGCCATGCCCGTTGCGCAGGCGTCGGTACGGGTGCAATCTCCGGGAGCGGCGGGGTGGGTGCAGAAAGCATGGCAAGTTGGGCGAGTACAGCGAGGGTGAAGGCGGCGGCGGGCATTACATCTCCTTGTGACTGAATCTACGCGCGGAATTGGCAACCAATCATGACTCGCCGTGCTCACCGTTGCGGGGCCTTCGGTGGTCAGCATGCACACCGTGGCGCGGATGGACGTGGAAACTATGTGTTTCAGCCGAAGCAACCCCGGAATCCTTGTCAGTAATCAAATAATTATAGGCCTTAACACAAAATTTAGTTAGAATAGTTAGAAATTCTTGCACCCAGCAGAGTTGGTGATAGAGTCGCCGTGGACCTGACTGTTTCCCACGCAGATCTCTGCCTCCCAGCAGTCCACCTTCCGCCTGCAAGTTCCCCTTCGCAGGAATATGTTTCCCCTATTTCGGAGATCAGAAAAATGCGTATTTCGAACCGCTTTGAGAAGCACATCGTCGCTGCCGCTGCTGTCGCCATGGGCGCTGCTGCCGCTGCCAATGCCGCCGTTGTCTACAGTGGCGTCGTCAACTTCGTCTGCGCCGTCGACATCGATGGTTGCTACATCAACGTCGAGACCAACACGCTGAGCAACGGTCCAGGCACCGGCGTTCCGGGCTGGGATGTCAACCCGTACATGAGCAGTGGCGGGATGAACTTCTTCAACTCGACCGGTGGCGGCCAGATGCGCTATCCGGGCGTGGCCACTGGTCCTGCAGGCAACCTGGCCGTTGGCACCGAGATCGGCGCTGCTGCCTCCTACAACACTGCCACCACCGCCGTGGTGTTCGGTTCCGCTGCTGGCAACTGGCAGAACAGCGCCAATAACGTCATCGGCTTCAAGTTCGTAGCGGCTGATGGCCTCACCCGCTACGGCTGGATGCGTTTCGCCATGGGCGCGCTGGGTAGCGCGGGACTTTCGGGCATGAGCGCCAATGCGGCCACCCGCACCGTGGTTGACTACGGTTACGAGTCCACCGCTGGTGCTTCGATCCTCGCTGGTGCAGGTGCTGTTCCAGCCCCAGGCGCACTCGCTCTGCTCGGCCTCGCTGGCTTCGCCGCCCGTCGCCGTCGCAGCTAAGCAGGACTGACGCTCCAAGTCGGTGCAGATACCTGCCCGAAACATGCGTGAAATCACAGGGGTAGCCCGCATGGGCTACCCCTGACGCTTTTTTCTGCCTGTGCAGCCGGGTTATCTGACAAACAAAGAATTCTTGCGGCGAAGACGGATCAATCGTTTGCAAGACAGCAAATCCGCGGCATGTTGGTGATTGTCTGAGGCACGTGCTCCGTAAAGGAGCTGGCTCCAGACGCGTATTTACCGTCGGAACAATCGGAAGAAGGAAAAGGGAAAACATGTCTATTTTAAACCGGCTCGGCCGACACGTTATTGCC
>JBBAOD010000032.1:14774-16478 GCA_040401635.1 Phycisphaerales bacterium | reverse complement strand
GCCGCGCTCACGCCGTTCTTGGTGGCTGGTCGACAGTGGCCTGGTGATCCAATCGCGCAGGTGTGGCGCATCGCCACCATCGGCGATCCGCTCATGACGATGCCTGCGCCGAAGACGCTCGCCATGCTTCCCGGCCGCGATCATGCGCCTGCACTGGAGACGGGCGAAATGGATCTCCGCGATTCAGCGCGCGCCGCGCTTGAAAAACTGAAGAACGCTGATCCTGCCGTCACGCGTGATTCGTGCGCGCGCGCAATGCGTGACTTAGTTCTCACCGGCGATGACACGGTGGCTGCGCAGTTGTGGAAACTTGCCAAAGCAAAGGGCGCGGCAGACGCAGTGGCGCGCATTGCACTTGGGCCGATCTTTCGCGCGGGCACCCGCGCGGAGTTCATGGAAGCATGGTCGATCGCCCGAGATCCCACCGACGAACAGCGCGATATGTTGTGGCACTTGTGGTCGCTGGACATTCCTACGCTGCGCGACCCAGTCACCCTGACAGCACTTAAGAATGCCATGCGATCCCCGCGCTTAGACATGGACGCACAGGCATTGCTTCCAGCAGTGCGTGCCGTTGATGGGCGTATTGCTGCCGACACCTGGGTGAATGAATTGATTTCTAAGACCACCGATGTGGAAGCACGGCGCAAGCTTGCGCAACTTCTTGGTCCCAATTAACGCTGGCTTGCGCCCTTGGCACCCGGTCCCGCACCCGCCCCGGCACCGTCGGTACTCGTGCCGTTCTTGACACCAGCCCCGTCGCCCGCCGCATCACGCACGCGCTCTGCAACCTTGGTCGGGTCGTGTTCAAACGCTACTGGTGCGCCCGGTGCATTCGGCTGCCGTACCCCAAGAAACCGCTCATTTGCAGCTTGTTCAGTGCACGCAAGCAGCGCAACGCTGCCCGCGAATGTTGGATGCAACTGGTCACGCTGAATCAGCGCTCCGTCTAACTCTTCGCTCCAACTGCGGCGCCCAGCTTGAAACGGCTGCCCAGAGCGCAAGTCATCAACCAACTTTGCCAAGGGCAGTATCGCCACGCGTGGCTTGTCCTTAGCCCACGCGCGAATTCGCTCATTGGCAAGCGCAATCGTCTCCAACTTGGGCATCTGCGCTTTGGAAAGCATCTTGCCCACGGCAAGCGACATGTCCGGCACATCACCCACCACAAGCGGCACACCTGCATCCACAATGCGAGTGAGTTGCGCAAGGCCCCGCTCCAGTAATTGCAAGCGTTGCGATTCATCTTTGATGGGAGTTCGGTCCGCACTGAGCGCGCCGTACACAAACCAAAACAGAAAGTCGTCCGCAAAGACCATGGTGACGCGCGGTTCTTGTGCGAGTGTTGCATCCACTTGCGCGCTTCCCATCACGCCTGGATTGGTAAAGAAGAGACCAGAGGCGTCGCCCGTTACCTCGCCCGCGCTCACTCGCGCCATCGAAGCAAGGCGCGCCACCGTCATCGGCTCAAGCCGTGCGGGATGCGTGCGCGGCAGCGGGGCACGAACCCCAAAGCCGGCACTGGCACTGGCGCCCATCACATGCACATGCGCATACAACGTCGCCGGATCAATACCCGGCGTGGCATCGCGCGCCAGGCTCACCGGCATCGCTGCTGGAACCGCCACCAAGAGCGCTACAAACGAAAGCGCCAGTGCCAAAGCAGAAAGTCCGCGCACGCCAGATCGGTGGGTGTATTCATTC
>JBBAOD010000032.1:14330-14764 GCA_040401635.1 Phycisphaerales bacterium | reverse complement strand
CCTGCGCCTTCTGGTTGGCCACCAAATGTCCAGGCGGCACGCTTTGCATGACAAAGACGCCACCAGCAACCACTGACCCATCGCCAATCACCGTGTCGCCACCGAGAATCGTTGCGCCGGCATACACAGTGACGCGTGCGCCGAGCGTCGGATGTCGCTTGGTTCCCTTGCGCAGCGATCCATCCGCGTCGCGCTCAAATTTCTTTGCACCAAGCGTTACGCCTTGATAGATGCGGCAGCCTTCACCAATCGTGCAGGTCTCGCCAATCACCACACCGGTTCCGTGGTCAATGAACACGCCGTGGCCAATCTGCGCACCGGGGTGAATATCAATACCAGTGGCCGAGTGCGCAATCTCCGCAAGCATGCGCGGCAGGATCGGCACTTCTCGAATCCATAATTCATGCGCAAAGCGATGTGCGGTCAATGCAGGA
>JBBAOD010000032.1:7598-14320 GCA_040401635.1 Phycisphaerales bacterium | reverse complement strand
CAGTAATTCCCGGGTAGCACAAGATCACTTCCGCAATACTGCGCGCGGCCGGGTCGCCGCGGTATGCCGCTTCAACATCGGCAGCCAGTGCGGCGCGGATCGCCGGGATCTGTGCAAGTACTTCACTACATATGCGGTCCACAGCGCCATCATGTCGGTCGATCGCGGGACCCCCGGCCGAACACCGCGCTGCATCGATGCACTGCGCCAGCGCTAGCTTCAACGCCGGTACTCGCTCCGCAACGAACGCTTCAATGTCACTGCGCTCGCTACCGGCGCGTGCTTCGCGGACCGCGCCGCCGTCACCGGGCTCATCGCCGCCACGCTTCCCGGTCGCACCACCAACGGTGCCGGCCGCGCTGCCTTCGGCTCCGCCCATCAGGTGGAACCCCGGGAAGGCTATTTCACGCATCGCGCCCAAGAGCTGCCCCGCGGATTCACGATCAATCGCCAGCAACTTCCCGATCCGCGCGGTGGCAGGGTGCGCCGCGATCGACGCCGTGATCGCCTCATGAATTCCGTGCTTTGGCGCGATGCTCATCGTCCACGATCGTATCGGGTTCGGCTATCCTCGCCCGCCCGCGCCGATCGTTGGCGCCTCGCATCCAGAGCCCCCTGAAGCACCTATGGCGATCCTCATTGACGGTAACACTTCGGTCATCTGCCAAGGAATCACTGGCACATCCGGCGCCTTTCACACCAAGGGCTGCTTTGAGTACGGAACGCGCATGGTTGGAGGAACCACCCCAGGGAAGGGCGGTCAGAAGGACGCCAACGGACTGCCCATATTCGACACCGTTGCGCAGGCGGTCCGGTCAACCGGCGCTGCCGCCACGATGATCTTCGTTCCGCCCCCATTTGCCGCCGACGCCATTCTTGAAGCCGCTGATGCTGGGGTGAAGACCATTGTGGCCATCACCGAAGGCATTCCGGTGCAAGACATGATCCGCGTCCGCGCGCGCCTTGCGGGATACCCCGAATCCGTCCTCGTCGGTCCAAACTGCCCGGGTGTCATCACCCCTGGGCGCAAGACCGGCACCCCTGGTCGCTACGAAGGTGGCTGCAAGATCGGCATCATGCCGGGCTATATTCACACGCACCGGCTCGACGCTGCTACCCGCAAGGCCGTTGGCATCGTCAGTCGCTCCGGAACCCTGACCTATGAGGCGGTCTGGCAGACCAGTGAACGCGGCATCGGCCAGTCCACCTGCGTGGGCATCGGTGGCGATCCGGTCAAGGGTCTGAACTTCATCGACATCCTGGAAATGTTCGCCGCCGACCAAGACACGGACGGCGTCATCATGATCGGCGAGATCGGCGGCACTGACGAGGTAGAGGCCGGCCGCTGGATTCAGGCCAATATGCAGCACAAGCCAGTGGTGGCGTTCATCGCGGGGCGCACTGCTCCTGCGGGGCGCCGCATGGGTCACGCCGGTGCCATCATCGGTGGCGCGGATGACACCGCGCAGGCGAAGATGGATGCCCTGCGCGGCTGTGGGCTGAATGTGGCAGAAAGTCCCGCCGACCTTGGCTCCATGATGTTGAGCAGCCTGACGGCAGTGGTCCACAGCCACGCCTAGCCCAAACGGGCGGCTGTGATTGCACACTCGTAAGTACGGCAAAATCCATGTTTTTACGGGCTTTTGGTGTATGTGCATAGTTATTTGACTATGGCGCCGGCACCCCACCCGCACCAGTTAACAAAATCTAAGCACCTTTACTTGACCCGCCCAAAGTGCGGGGCACTATGTAGACGTTCCGGGGTGACACGAGAGGTTGGTCAAAGGGCGTCTGGTTCGGCGAATGCGCCGCACAGATTGAAACATTGCTTTGCTTGTTTCCCGTTTCCCTTTCCCTTTCCCTGTCTGGAGTACCTACACATGAAGTCGTTCCTCTTTGTTGCCACCGCAGTGGCATGCGTTTCCTCCGCCGCCTCCGCTGGCATCATCTACTCAACCGGTTTCAATGCTTCTGAAGGCTACGTTGTTGGCAACCTCAACGGCCAGCAAGGTTGGGAAACGTACCAGCCATCAGCAGGCACGGGATCGGCAGCCGCCAACATCACCGCTGATGGTCGTATGCAGATGAACAGCGGCACCAGTGCTGCTGAGTCTGCCCGCTATGCATGGCATGGCAACTACGGCGCACAATTCGATATCGAACGCGCTGCCGGCAATACCCGTCTCTACACAACCGTGGAGATGACCGTCCCGCGCGCCCAGTCATCCGTCGCTCGCATCGGCATCTACAACTACGACGTGACCGGAACCAAGGTCCTGAGCGGGTTCTACATTAACGTTAATACCGGCATCTTGAGCTTGGTTGGCTACTACAACAATGCAGGAACCGTTGGTAATTACGGCTTCGCCACCACAACTGCGATCGCCTTCGACACGGTGACCACGATGACCACCACCTGGGATTCCGACACTGGTCGATTCCAAGTGTTCATGGGTAGCACCGGGTACTTCGTTGACGGCGCAGGCGCTGGCTCAACCGCTGACGAAACCGATTTCTATGCGTCCCGCAACAGTGGAACCATCGTCGGAACCGCGTTCTTTGACAACCTCGAGATTGGAACAACCACCCCAGCTCCAGGCGCAATGGCTCTCCTGGGAGTCGCTGGCTTCATCGGTGGACGCCGTCGTCGCTCATAAGTCAGCACGACCTGCATGATTGATTCAGGACCCCGGCCTCACGGTCGGGGTCCTGTCTTTTTGCCACTTTGCGGTGGCGCGCATCGGTAACCTTCCGCCATGGCCACGGATCGGCCCTTCCCTGCAACAACTTCTCCCTCTTCATTCGCCGCGCTGTACGGAAGCCGGACGATGCTGGTGCTATTGGTGCTGGGGTTTGCAGGCGGAGTGCCAAACGTCTTGGTCACCACGGTGGCGCAGGCATGGACCTCCAGCGCTGGTTGGAGCGTCACCGCGATCGGAGCCCTGACATTCTGCACGTTGCCGTACGCGCTGAAGTTTCTGTGGGCACCGATTGTTGATGGCACGTCGCTGCCGCTGTTTGGGCGCCTCGGCCGCCGACGCGGTTGGTTGGTGGTGCCACAGTCGCTTGCACTGTTGGCGCTCGTTGCGCTCTCGCTCTGGGGGCCAGTACCCACCGACCCTGCGCCCGGCATCGACTGGACTCCCGGCGAATTTGCCGCGGCCGCACTGCACAACCGAATCTTCTTCACACTGCTCTGCGCCGCCGCGTTCTTCTCCGCCACCCAGGACATTGTGGCTGACGCGTTCCGTACCGAATCGCTTGAGACCACGGAACTTGGCGCCGGTGCAAGCACATTTGTATCTGGCTACCGCATTGCATTCGTGGTCTTGGGTGCCGGCGTGCTGCTGGTGGCAGAGGCCATCACCTGGCGCTTTGCAACGCTCGGTGCGGCACTTGCCATGGGGCTTGGCGTGGTGGCAACACTCAGTGCGCGCGAGCCCGAACTTGCCAGCGGCACCAGACCAACGCTCACCGAATCGCTGGTGCAGCCAGTCGCGCGTTTCTACTCAGCATGGGGCGTGCGCGTGCTGTTTTTGGCCGCCTTCGTCTTGCTGTTCAAGTTGCCAGACCAACTTGCCACCAACATCACCACGCCACTCCTGATGAAGGGGCTCGCCTATTCCGCAGAATCGATCGGCTGGGTCCGCCAAGCATTCGGCTTCGCCATGACGATCGTTGGTGCTGCGGCGGGCGGTTGGATGGTGGCGCGTCTTGGGATCATTCGCTGCTTGTGGATATTCGGCCTTGCGCATTCGGTGAGCATTGCTGGGTTCTTGGCACTTGCCATTGCCTACGGCGCAACGGTGCATGTCACACCAGCGGTTGCGCCACCGGTGTGGGCGCTGATGCCCGCCATCGCACTTGAGAACATAGTCATTGGAATGGTGACCAGCGGCTTTGTGGCATTCCTCATGTCCATCTGCGATCGTCGCTACACCGCCACGCAGTACGCGTTGCTCACGGCGCTGATGGCTGCCGGCAATGCGGTAGCAGGGGGCATGAGCGGTGCCGTGGCACAGGCACTCGATTACCCCGGGTTCTTAGTCGTAGCCATGCTGGCTGGAATCCCCGGATTGCTGCTCATTCCGTTTGTGAAACCGCCAGCGGCTGCGTTGTAGTATGGAGTGCATGTTCGATGTCGTCACAGCCCCGGCGCCCGCAGCTCTCCGAACGCCTCTTACCTACAAAGATTCTGGCGTTGATATCGACGCTGGTGATGAGGTGGTCGACCGCATCAAGGGTCTCCTGAAGCGCACGCATGGGCCGCGCGTCATGGGTCAGCACGGGGCGTTTGCGGGCATGTTCCGGCTTGATTACAACCAGAAACTGTTCAAGAACAACTACCGCGACCCGGTGCTGGTTGGCTGCACCGACGGTGTTGGCACCAAGGTGCTCCTGGCCGCCGAGCGCAAGATTTATGACACTGTTGGCATCGATTGCGTTGCGATGAATGTCAATGACCTCATCGTTCAAGGCGCCGAGCCGCTGTTCTTCCTTGATTACTTGGGGCTTTCCAAGCTTGACCCTGAGGCAACCGCCAAGATGATTGAAGGCGTGGCCAAGGGCTGCGAAATTGCTGGATGCGCGCTCATTGGTGGTGAATGCGCGGAGATGCCAGACATTTACAAGCCCGGCGACTTTGATATCGCTGGCTTCTGCGTGGGCGTGGTGGAATTGGAGCGCGTGGTTGACGCGGCCAGAGTGAAGAAGGGCGACGTGGTCATCGGCCTCCGCTCCTCCGGCGTTCACGCCAATGGTTTCTCGCTGGTTCGCCGAATCATTAAGGACGCCGGACTTGACCTTGACCGGATCTACCCGGAACTGGGCCCTGATCCGCTTTGGAAGGTCTTGCTTGAGCCAACCCGTATTTACGCCAAGCCAATCATCAAACTGTTGTCTGGCTACCGCAAGAAGAAGGTCGTCAGCGGGATGGCGCACATCACTGGCGGCGGACTCCCTGGCAATCTCTGCCGGGCGCTCGGGCCGAAGGTGGACGCCGTCCTCGACCCAGCCGCGTGGACACCCAACCCCATCTTCCCCTTCCTGCGCGAGCACGGAAATGTGGCGCAAGATGAGATGTACCGGGTGTTCAACATGGGTATTGGCTACACGCTGATCGTCCGACCGGCTTTCGCGGATGCCGTCTGCACCAAGTTGGCGCGGATGGGGGAAACCGCCATGGTTATCGGCGAGATTGTCAAGGGCTCCGGCGCCGTGCGAATCTGAGTGACTGATAACAAACAGGAAATTTCCATCTTTTTACGGAAATGACATGTTGTGTTCCTCACGGATGACGCCATAGTTGTCGAGTCAGTCAAAGTTCTCGTTTCCCATGACGGGGAGACGGGTTGGATTACGTTTATAAGTGTGTGAGGTTTGCATTTATTTCACTACGTGTCGGTGACAAGTCCACAGTGCCTGGCTTATCACCGTCCCCGCATTTAGAGGCATTGAAGTCCCCGTTCACATTTACAAGGATGCAACGAACCATGAGAAACACCTTCTTCACCGCTTGCGCCGCGACAGTGCTCTGTGCATGTCCCGTCGTATTCGCCCAAGACGAATGCGTCACGGCACCCACGCTGGTCACCGGCGTTGCCACGTCGTTCAACACCACCACGGCAACCGTCACGGCTCTTCCAGCTGTGACTGACGCTTTGTGCACCGGCACCTTCCTCAACTGGGGCACCACGAACAAGGATGTCTGGTTCAAGTGGACGGCCACCGGTAACGGTAGCGCCACTTTCTCCACCTGCTTGGTGGGTTCATACGACACCTCCATGGTGCTGTACTCAGGTAGCTGCGCTTCGCTGGTTGCAGTCGGTTGCAACGGTGACGGCCCAACTGATGCTGGTTGCCAGAACTACTACTCGCTGATCACGCAAGCTGTGACCACGGGCACCACCTACTACGCCCGCGTTGGTGGTTACAACGGCGCTTCTGGCGCAGGTGCAATCACTGTCAACTTCACCCCGGCTGCCGCTGGCTGCCCGGGCACCGGTGATTGCGGCTTAGTGCATGCCACCCCAGGTTGCGTTGACGCAACGTGCTGCGGCTCAGTGTGCGCACTTGATCCGTCATGCTGCGACACTTCGTGGACCCAAGGCTGCGTTGACCTGGCTGTTAGCCAGTGCGGCATCTTTATCTACAACTGCACCCCAGGCGTGCCTGCCAACAACTGCGCCACCAGCCCAACCCTGGTGACCGCTGACGGCAGCAAGCCCTTCTCCAACGTTGGCGCCACACAGGATGGACCGAACTACGGTGCCACCTGCGCTTCCGGCAACAACGAGTGCAACAATGACGTTTGGTACAAGTTCACGGCAGTCGCCAACGGCGAAGCAACTGCATCGAACTGCGGTACGGTCACCGTTGACACCAAGATGGCCATCTACGACATGGGCACCAGCCCATCGACCTTCAACTACAACACGCTTCCAAACGTGCTGGTTGGTTGCAACGACGACGGCGCTGGCGGCGCCTGCAACACCACCACTGGTCTTCCGTACGCTTCAAGCCTCACGGTCAGCGTCTCGGTTGGTCACACCTACCTGGTGAACGTTTGCAGTTACACCTTGGGTGACACCGGCACTGGCTCGGTCCTCTTCAACCTGCCCGAGCCATGCTCACTGCCGTCCTACACGACTGCAGAAGTTGAGACCTGTGGACAGGCCATCAACAACGGCTGCGTGAGCAGCGTTGCGCAGTACCAGTCCATC
>JBBAOD010000032.1:0-7588 GCA_040401635.1 Phycisphaerales bacterium | reverse complement strand
CACCCCAACAACCATCGGTGGCACGTTCTTCGCAAGCGGTGGTACCCGTGACGTTGACGCGTACGTGTTCACCATTCCATCCGGAATGACCGTGACCGCTGAAACGTTCAGTGCTTCCAACGTGGTCACGACGATTTACAACGGCTTGCCCTGCGCCACGCAATTCATTGCGAACGGCACCGGTGCATGCCCGCGTACTGCGTCGTACTGCCTCCCAGCCGGCACGTACTCCATGTACGTCGCTCCACAGGCGTTTGACCTCAACCCATGCGGCAATGGTGTGTTCAACAATTACGTATTGAAGCTCACTGCCGTTGCCTCGACGTGCCCAAGCTTCGGTGACACCTGTGCCTACACAGTTTCATCGTCGGTGACGCAGAACACGGACCAGACGGTCACCGTCTACAGCCGTGGTTGCGTGCTCTTCTGCGGTACTCCAGAGAGCCGTTTCAGCACCGAAGTCAAGATGGCTCGTAGTTTCCCTGGCCTCAACACCGGCGCGCTCGGATGCGTCACCGTTGGTGTGTCCAACGTTGACTACGGTGCTGACGGTGTTGCTTATGCTGGCAACCCATTCCCAGCGAAGATCAGTCTCTTCCGCGACACTGACGGTGGCGACCCAGTTGGACCTGAGTTGGTGCTGATCTCTGAGAAGCAGTTCACTGTTCTCGGTGGGTTTGGCCTGCTCACTTACAGTCTGCCAACGGCACTCAGCCTCACTGGCAACACCAACCCAATCGTGGTTGTCATGAGTGCGCAGATCGCTAGCGGCTGCGACCCAGTCACCAACACCGTCTTCGGTGGCGTTGGTGGTGCAGGTTCCACGGCTCCTTGGTACGTGCAGAGCACTGACCCCAATGGCATCTGCGATAGTGGTGGCGTGTTCGTCCCGCAGGTCGACCAGACCAACCAGTGGATCGTCAGCCTCGGAATGGTGCAAACCACTCCACCGTGCCCAGCTGACCTCAACAACGACCATGTCGTCAACGGTGCTGACCTTGGTCTGCTCCTCGGCTCATGGGGTGTTTGCCCAGGCTGCCCAGCCGACCTCAACCATGACGGCATCGTGAACGGTGCTGACCTTGGTCTGATGCTCGGTTCATGGGGACCATGCCCGGTCTGATGTGAATGCACCCCGCTGGGTGGGGTGATAAAGTGAGTTCTGCGTGGCCCCCGGATTCGTCCGGGGGCCACGTCTTTTTTAGTTTTCGTCGCGCCAGCGTCGGCCCTGCTTGCGCTGGCCGTCCTTCTTCTTGCCTTCCAGTCGGCGCTGGACGCTTCCCCATGTGGGCTTGGTCTTCTTGCGGACTTTGGGACGGACTGCCGCTTGGGAAACCATGGTGCGGAGTCGGCCTTCGCACGCATCTTTGTTCTGTAGTTGGCTGCGGTGCAGGTCGCAGCGGTACAGCAGTTCGCCGTCACCCACCAGGACACTGATGGCAATGGCACGCAGGCGTTCCATGGCGGCATCGTCAAGACCGCCGATGTCCACCGCGCGGACCCGGAGAATGGCGGCGGTGCTGGCTTTGTTGACATGCTGACCACCCGGTCCGCGGGCGGTGGTGAAGCTCCACTCCATGTCTTGCGGACGAATCCACGTGCCGCGTCCCAGATCGACCGCCCCGGGTGGACGCCGAGGCTTGGGCGGTGGCGGTGGGGGGCTTGATGGGTAGGCTTCCGGCATGGTCACGCTCATTGTCGCAGGTTGGTTGATGATGCAGGCTGCCGTGCCTGTTTCCTCAACGGTGAGTTCCGCGGCAGTGCCTTCATCGGCTTCATCGGCTTCATTGCCTTCCTCGGATTCATCTGCGGCATCGGCATCATCGATGCCGGGTGCGATTCCCCCTGGTTCATCGGCCGCTCGGATTCTTGGCGTGGCAGAGGCGCCAGCCGTGACGGCGGACGTGGGGGTGTGGGTGCCCCGGCTGACGGGTACGGCGCAAGTTGGCAGCGGCGGCACGTCGTTCGATCTGAATGATGACTTGGCGGTTGAAGGCAACAGCGCGGGGGTTGCTGGAGAGTTTGCCGTGACCGTCGGGCGCTGGCGGTTTGGAGGCATGGGATTCTCAGCGTCCACTTCAGGCAATGAGAGCGCCGTCAAGGGCGGAACCTTTGGCGATACCAACATTGCCGTGGGCGATCAGATCAAGGGCAGTTACAGCGCATGGATGGCAGGGGCAGAAGTGGGGTACGTGGTGTACCGCCCCAGTGCAGATGAGCCGTGGGCGTGGAGTGATGAGGGTGACAACCGCGACGCGGCATCCAAGGCATTTGGTGCGAACGGTCGGCCGCTCTTTGATCCGCAGTTTCTGCTGCTTGGTGGAGCGCTGCTATTTCATTACGACCAGACGGTGGAAAATGTCACCGTTCCCAGTTCATCAAGTTTCGATCGCACCGTTGGATGCCTGTACGGCGGCGCAGGTCTTGATGTGCGCATTGGGTTCGACGGTCGAGTGCCGCTCGTGCAGGACTTGCGTATTTATGCAAACGCGGGCGTTGGTCCGTCGATTCCGGACGCGGACATCATTTGGCTGTTGCGTGCTGGCATTGCCTTCATGATCAATGAGAATATTGGCGTGGAGTTTGGGTACCGACTGTTTGACTTCAATATGCAGGACGGTCCATCCACCGTGGATGCTGGCTTGCGCGGGTTGTTTGGTGGCGTTTCGGTTCGCTTCTGAGGAGGAAGCATGGCGCGGAGCAAACTATTTCTGCGCGCCAAGATCCGGCACATTGTCCTGACGCGGACGGCGGACCGTCTGACATTAGGGATATTGGGGCGGCGCCATCGTGCGCAGACGATTGAGGTGCGCACTGTGGAGCTGTGCATTCCGCACTGGCCGCAGGCGTATGACGGCGTGCGGATTGCGCACTTGACGGACTTTCATCTTGGTGAATTGATGCACGTTGGGCAAGCGCTTGATGCCGTGGAACGCGTGGCGTGCCTGAAGCCTGACATGGTGGCGTGTACGGGTGATGTAGTGGATCTCGATTTGCATGGAATGGGGGCAGAGGAGTTGCTTTCAGCGATGGGATCAATGGAGGCGCCGCTGGGGCGTTTCTTGGTGCTTGGCAATCACGATCATCTTGATGATGGACACATGCTTGCGGCCATGGCTTCCATGCGCGGCCTGCGGGTATTGCATGGCGCGGTGGTACCAGTGGGCGACGCGAGTGATCCGCTGTTGGTTGGCGGTGTTGATTGGGCCAGCACAGTGCGAGCGCTTGACCAGCGCGTGGCGGAGTTGCCGCAGACGCCGCATCTCTTATTGGCGCACAATCCGAAGGCGTTTCATGCTGCTGCCCGTCGTGACATTCCGCTGACGCTGAGTGGGCACACGCACGGTGGGCAGGTGGCGTGGAAGGGAAAGCCGCGCGCGAATGTTTCGTTTGCGCATCGATTGAGCGCTGGGCTTTACCAGCGCAATGGATGCTCGCTCTTTGTGAGCGTGGGCGCGGGTGCGTGGTTTCCATTGCGGGTGCATTGCGCGCCCGAGGTGTTGCTGATTACGGTGCGGCGCGGTCCCGTGCAGTAATTCGCGTTGCCGTGGTGCATGGATAGATTGGGTAGATGGGTGCTGCTTCCGGAAATAGGCGCGCTGGGACGCTGTGCGTGATGATTCAGGCACACGCAGGGGGGGAGCCGTGTCATGGGAGGCGGGCGCTCGACGGAAGAATCATGTCCCGATTCCGGAATTTGTGGCAAACTGATATCACAAGGAGTCACATTTCATGACTGACACTGCCGCTTCCACCAATGCCGCTTGCTCTTCATCCGCCTCTTGCTGCTGCCCGTGCGAAGGTCGTATCAAGAAGCTGGAGAAGACGGTTTTCCGAATTCGCCTCTGGCTGTTTATCTCGCTGGGTGTGCTGATCTTCTTGATCGGCGTTGCGATTGGCAAGGGCAATGGTCACGACCGCGATGGTGGCGATGGCCGTGAAGGTCGTCGGGAAGAGATCCGCCGCGTAGAGATCATGGGCGGACCAATGATGGGTGGAAATATGCAGGGCGGAAACATGCAGGGTGGCCCTGGCCCGCAACCTGGTCCAATGATGGGTGGTCACGGTCCTGATCCGCAACACGGACCAATCATGGGTGGCCCCGGCCCGCGTGATGATGGCATGCGCGGCGGTCCTGATCGTCGCCCCAACATGGGTGGCGAGGGACGCGGCAAGGATGCTCCCAAGCAGAAGAAGAGCGGCAAAGACAAGGACTGACGTTCGCGCGTGGGGCGAACGCCTCACGGCACATTACCCGTAGTGCTTGCCGAAGCGATTCGCGATGAAGTCGCTGAACGCTACGTCTTCGTTGCGTACGAAACCGTGTGACGGAAGTTTGCCTTCGCGCAGAAGATCAAGCACAGCGGTGATGCCGCATGCGGTGGTGATCTGGATGGCCGTCCAATGATGGCCGCCGATTTCTTTGTGCCGAACGATCTTTGCGTACGTGCGCTCGGTGTGCCGACCGCCAATGTCGCCAGTGGCGCTGACGAAGATTGCCACGATGTCCTGTGCGGTGGTGGGCAGGGCGCGTTCGAATGCGGCCTTCAATTCTTCGCGGTGCTCGCGGAATCCAAGATCCCACAAGAGCAGCTTAAGAATGGCATTATGGCCGGGGTAGCGCATGGTCTTGTAGGACAGGTGCTTCACCTTGCCCTCCAGCGTGGACGCAAAGGTTCCAAGGCCGCCGGAAGTGTTGAAGGCTTCAAACTCAATGCCGTCAATCATCATGTGTTCGAGCCCTTCGAGCGCAGGAACGACGGTGACTTGGCCGTCAACCACAGCCTCACATGGTTGGATGTACTCGTTGATGAGACCATCAGTTGACCAGGTGAGGTTGTACTTCAGTGCGTTGGACGGGAACTCCGGAAGCGCGCCGACGCGCATCTTCACTTCGTGCATGGCACCCATGCCGTGAATGACATGATTGGCGGCAATAGTGATGAAGCCGGGCGCAAGACCACATTGGGGAATGAAAGCAGTCTTGGCACCCTTGGCTAGCTCCATGACTTTCTTGGTCACGGCAACGTCTTCGGTCAGGTCAAGGTAGTGAACGCCAGCAGCCTTGGCGTGCTCGGCAATCATTGGGTTGCAGAAGAACGGTGCGCAACTCACCACGGCCCACTGTCCGGCGAGCGCCTTGTCAACGGCGGCGGTGTCATCGAAGCGCCCGTGCATGCCTTGAGCGCCCGGTGCCAATGCCAGCGTTTCTGCGATGGACTTCTCATGCGAGTCCATCACTCGGACTTGGTAGTCGCCGGAGCACTGCAGGAGACTTGCAACCATGCGACCAATTTTTCCAGCGCCGAGTACAAGAACATTCTTCATAGGGGGAGACCGTGTATCTATCGAGTGACGAATGAGAGTGGGAACGAAGAGTGAAGGGCAATGATCATGCCAGTGATTATGCCGGTGAAGCAGCGATGGTTTCGCCCACTTCGTGCATCAATTCACCCAGGGTTTCCGGGCCAAAGGCAAACTTCAGACCGGCTGCCTTGAACAAGGCAGGGAGCGGTTGACTGGAGCCGAGCGCCAAGCCCTTCTTGTAGTTGCCGAGTGCATCGCTTGGGTTCCGCTTTGCCTTCATCCACATCTGCAGTGCGCCGAGTTGCGCGATGCCGTACTCGATGTAGTAGAAGGGAAGGCCGAAGATATGCAGTTGGCGGTGCCACATGGTCCGCAGCGAGTTCTCATGACCCGTCCAGTCGATGGCGGATCCAAAGCGGTTGTTGAGGTGCAGCCAGTACTGTTCGCGATCGTTGCGCGTGTGCGTGGGGTTCAGATAGACCCAGTGCTGGAACGCGTCGATGGTTGCTACCCATGGGAGCATGGTGCTGAGCGACTCAAGGTGATCGCGTCGGGCGCGCGATGCGTCGTCTGCGGAGTAGAACTCTTCAAGGTAGGGGAAGGTGAGCAGTTCCATGCTCATGCTGGCAACCTCTGCAAACTCCATCGGGCTGCTTCGGTAAGCAACCAACGGGTCATGCGCAGCAAGCAGGCTGTGGAATGCGTGGCCGGCTTCATGCACCATGGTGATGACGTCGCGGTGCAGTCCGGCGGCGTTCATGAAGATGAATGGCGATCGGGTGCGCTGCCGCTGGTATTGGTAACCACCGGGCGCTTTGCCCTTGCGGCTTTCAAGATCGAGGCAATCTCCTCGGCGCATGCTGTCAAACATGATCCCGAGTTCAGGATCCATGCGATGGAAGATGGCGCTGGAACGATCGACAAGTTCTTCTGCGCCCTCGAACGGCTTGAGCGGCGCGCGGCCGTGCAGATCAACCTTGATGTCCCACGGCTTCAGTGCAGGAATTCCAAGGACTTTTGCACGTTCAGCGTTGAGTTTGCGCAGCAGTGGGACGCACACTTTTTCTGCGCCTTCGTGGAAGGTGGTGCAGTCAGCGGGCGTGTAATCGAAGCGTTGCAGGCGAGCGTGTTGGAAATCACGGAAGTTGGAGTAACCGCCGTTCAGCGCCATCTGATGGCGGTGTGCCAGCATGTGGTCAAAGATGTCATTGATGCGATCGACGTCGTTGAGGCGGCGGGCGGAGACTGCCTCCCAACTTGCCTGTCGGCGGGGGCGGTCGGTCTCTTCCAGGTAACGCGCCATTTGCGGCAGCGTGCGCTCTGCGCCGTCAAAGTTGACGGTCATGGCGCCGTTGATTTCGCTGTACTGCTGGTCAAGCTTGGTGACTTCAGTCTCAATAGGGATGTTCACTTCGCAGAACATCTCAACAGAGCGACGCAGGCTGCGGAGTAGAACGCTGTAGCGCTGCGGGTCCAACTGCTGCGCGAATGGGCATTCGGCGATCTTGCGATCGAGGGCGAAGCCGACCTTCTTGAGTTCCGGCTCTACGTTCTCAACAAAGTCCAGATAGCGCTTGCGCGCGAGTTCATCGTCGGTGTGACGCGTCATCTGGATATAGAGGTTGGCGGCGGATTCTTCGGCGGCGGCATCGAGTTCGCTGCGGTCCAGGAGCAGGCGCTCAAGTGCGGCGCAATCATGAATAGTGCGACCCACCAGCTGCGAGTACAAGGGTTCAAGCGCAGACCATTTGCTGCCATCGATGATGGCGGGAACAAACGTGGATGCGGGGGGATGGCCGGTGCTTGCGGTGCTGGTGGTCATGTTTGAAATTCCCGATGTGAGTGAAGGGTTTATGGTAACCCTCCCCGCGCCATGAAACTTATTGGTCGTGACATGTGTGGCGCGGCGAACGGCGGACTTCAGTGTCCGCGGACAGTGACCGCAATAGCGGGCAGGCCAGCGCGTGATTGCACGAGTTCGGCGATGAGATCGGCTTCCAGTCGCCCAGCGCACAGAACGAAGAGCGTGCTGCCGCTACCGCTGACATGGACGGTGCGGGCGGCGGCCTCTTGCACTTCTGCGATCTCGTCTTCGAGCGCGGGTGCAGCGGCAATGGCTGCTGCGGCGAGGTCATTGAAGGGCGCGTCATGCGTGAGCGAATCCATGGCAGCGAGCGCACGGACGCGGTTGGTCTGCAGCGCCGCATCTGGGCGGAGCGTGTCAAACTTTCCGTACACGGGGCCGGTGGGGCAAGCGATTGCAGGGAATACCAGTACGGCG
>JBBAOD010000031.1:8114-16745 GCA_040401635.1 Phycisphaerales bacterium | reverse complement strand
GGCGAAAGCCGGCGCGGGCTGCGTTGCAGTCGGCGCAGGCCGAGTGATTTTGGTGGACCGACCGGCGGTACTTGCGGCGGCAGATCGCGCGGGAATTGCCGTGGTAGGCGTGAAGGCCTGACCGTGGCTGACGGAGCTGCAGCATCGCCGTTCGTTTCACGCGCTGGAGCCAAGCTTGCGCATGCGCTTGATGAATTCAAGTTGAATGTCACGGGTCTCCGCTGCGCGGACTTTGGTTGCAACGTCGGCGGATTTACCGATTGCATGTTGCAGCGCGGCGCAGCGAGTGTGATTGCTATTGACACTGGCTATGGAACGCTGGCGTGGAAACTGCGCCAAGATCCGCGTGTCGAAACGCGCGAACGCACCAATGCACTGCACGCCGTGCCACCGGTTGGTGGCGTGGACTTGGTGGTGGTTGACCTGGCGTGGACGCCGCAGCGACTGGCCATTCCGGTAGCACTGACCTGGCTTGCACCGGGTGGGCGAATCGTTTCGCTGGTCAAGCCACACTACGAACTCCGCGATGCAGAGAAGGAATGGCTCGACGGCGGCTTCCTTCCGCACGACCGCGCGCCGGGCGTGGTGGCGCGCGTTGAAGGCGAAATGCTGGCGCTCGGCGCGCGTGTCCTGGGCAGCACAACAAGCCCGTTAGTGGGCGGCAAGACCAGCAAGAAGAAGGGCGTGCCGGGGAATATGGAGTGGTTGGTATGGCTTGAGAAGGTGTGAGCCGTTGGGCTGAGCTCGCGCTCATTGCTGAATGGCACTCTGGACATCACCGTAAAGAACGCCGTGCGCCCCATCGGGACGCACGGCGCACGTATTCAGTCTGTGAGGCAATTTCAATCAGCGACGGCGGCGCGAAGCGAAGCCCGCGAGCCCCAAGAGCGCAAGCGCGCCTGGACCAGGGACGACGGGGGTAACGATTGAGTTTCCACCTGGAGTCGTGACCGACTCTGTGTTGTACGCGTAGGAAACAATCTTGCGATCGCTTGCAGTCGTGGACGCACCAATCGACAACTGCATCCAGCCAAAGTGTGTCAAACTGTCATCACCGACAAATTGGAATCCCACATAGTTCGCTGAAGAATTATTCGTGAACCCGTTCGACACGCCACCCGTGATCCACGACGCGGAGGCCATCAAGTTCGAAATGGTGAAAGTCCCCCCGACGTTCGACGGCCCGGACGTCATTGGCGCCAAGTTCCTGCGAACGAAGTTGTATCCACCTGGTGAGGCGAAGTTGAGCGAAGTCGTACCGCCCACGTTGATATCCCATCCAGGCGCACCGGAAGCGGTGGTCGAACTAATGCCCGTGGAGATATTGATATAGAGACCCGCAGGGGTCACGGGAATGGCAAGGTTCATGGGAACCACGATGACGGACGCGTTAGCAATCGATGCCACGCCGCCGAGACTTGCCAAAACGATAAACAGACCCTGGTTATAGCTACGCATTTCCTTTTCCCTCTTCAAGTTTTTTTGGGTGCCAACTAGATCAACTAGCAGCAAGACCCTTCCCTTTGACCGAACAGTGTTGCCAAGCGCCCCACACGGACACTACCGGCTAACTAGCTCAACATAGCACCGCCCTAAGCGACTGCAAGAAATCAATACCGTAACTTTGCGATATTAATTGACGGAATAAAGGATGTAATACCCATTAATCCAAGGTCTTCTGCACAGAATATTTCTGCAGAGAAATAAAATGCACTATTTGAAAGCATTTAACTTGATTGCCTGATGGTTGACACCCACAATTCTCGTTACATTGTTTGTTCATTGGTGGTCCGATGGGGGAAACATTCGTTTGTACCCCCCAATAACAACGTTCGGGCTGCGGGTACATCATGCCTTTTCAGGGGCAATAACTAGGAGATCCAGAGATGAAACTGATGTTGATTGGCTGCATTGCAGCCTCGTGCGTGGCTTCCTCAACGTTTGCGCAGGTCTATCCCGGCATCCGCATGCGCGGACCTGGCGACACCGGCGCCTGCGTGCAAGTTGGTGGCGACGTGTTTTTTGACGTGTTCGTCGACAACCCGCAGTTCACCGTGGTGGCTGGTCAGTTCTCAGTCAACTACGACAACACTGTTCTCGACTTCGTTGCGGTTCTTCCGGGAGCCGCTCCGTTTGTTTCCGTTCCACTGTCCATGCCCAATGAGGCAACCGGAAAGGTCTTCTGGCTTTCCTCAGTGGCAAGCGGAGGCACGGGCACCGCTGCTGACCGACGTATCGCAACTTTGAAGTTCCGTGCAATTCAAGAGGACTGCAACGATGGCGTGCAAATTGCCTTTGACTTGGCAAACGCGCCGATTCTCATCGCCAACGGCAACGGCCTCGGCGGCACGCTTCCTCTCTCGAATCCAGCGCCTGTCAGCATTGACAGCACCCCGCCAGTCTTCACGAACGTCCCAGCGAACCTGGACGTTCCAGCCGATGCCGGCGCTGGATGCTTTGCAATGCGCACGCTGGTACCACCAACCGCCACCGACGCTTGCGGTCCGGTCGTCCAAAGCTTCACACGAAGCGATGGCGCACTGCTCCTCAATGCACCATGGCCATGCGGCCTCACCACGGTGACGTGGACGGCTGTCAACCGCTGCGGCTTGACCTCCACCGCGACCACTACGGTCATGGTTGAGAGCTACCACCTCTTGGAAATGAACGTTGAATACGCAGGCCTGAACAGCGCTTACGCACCCGCTATGGGACGCGGTATCGGCGTTCGCGTTGGTGAATTCACCTTCTGCCAAACCCTCAACTTCGCCTACGGCGATGGCTTCGGCGTTGCTCAGATCCCAGTCGGTAGCTACAACTGCGCAACGGTCGATGATGACCTGCACAGCTTGGTCTCACAGACCGACGTGGTGATTGTTGGAACCAACTACAGCCTCTCCGCGACTGGCGCAGCTGCGCTCGTCAACGGCGACCTGAATGATGACAACACCATCAACGTCATTGACTGGGGTATCGAAGTTGTTCGCATCGGCACCACGGCTGCAGTCAACACTAACTGCTCGACCACTGGCTTCCACTGCGACTTCAACGGCAGCGGTACCGTGACCGACGTCGACGGGAACTTCATCCTGAACTCGTTCCTCGCGAACGGCGATTCTGGATGCGGCCTCGGCGGCGTCTTGGCTGCAAACATTGCCAAGATCTCGGTCAAGGACCTCAGCAAGATCATTGGCGAAAACGCCAGTGCAGCCGACCTGAACCGCGACGGCGTTGTTGATGCCCAAGACATGCGCCTGTGGCAGTCCGGCAAAGGCCCGCACGCTCGGAAGTAAATTGATTCATCAATGAGACTCCGGCGGGGGTCGGGCCATGCGCCTGACCCCCGCCTCTCGTTTTTGCCTCAATCCGTGGGGTTTGCGTCGATCGAAACGCCCACTACGCCATCCTTTCCTCACCCGCGCGCAGTTCAGAAAGCGCCTCGATTACGGGTACACTCCGAGACTCGGAAACCCGTATGTCAGAGACACCAGAAACCACCGTTCCACCGGCAGATCGCCTCGTCGATATTGAGATCGAGCGCGAACTGCATGACAGTTATCTCACGTACGCCATGAGCACCATCATGGACCGGGCCCTGCCCGATGTCCGCGACGGCCTCAAGCCCTCGCAGCGGCGCATTTTGGTGGCGATGCATGACCTGAATCTGAGCCCGGGGCGCAAGCAGATCAAGTGCGCCAAGATCTGCGGCGATACCAGCGGTAACTACCACCCCCACGGCGAGAGCGTGATTTACCCAACGCTGGTGAATCTCGGCCAGTCTTGGAAGACCCGCGCACTGCTCATCGACAAGCAAGGAAACTTCGGATCGATCGAAGGCGACCCGCCAGCCGCCATGCGTTACACCGAAGCGCGCATGACCGCCGCCGCGGTTGCGCTGCTTGAAGATCTCGACAAAGGCACCGTCGACTTCAAGCCCAACTACGACGACCGTCTGCAGGAGCCAACCGTGCTCCCGGCGAAGTTCCCCAACCTGCTCGTCAACGGCTCGAGCGGCATCGCGGTGGGTATGTCCAGCAGCATGCCGCCGCACAATATCGGCGAAGTATGCGACGCGATCATTGCGGTCATTGATGATCCAACCATTGGCCTCGACCAGCTGATGAAGCACATCATTGGCCCAGACTTCCCAACCGGCGGCGTGATCATGGGGCGACGTGGCATTGCAGAGGCCTACGCCACTGGCCGCGGCAAGGTGACTGTGCGCGGCAAAGTGCATTTGGAGAAGGACGGCACGCGCGACGCCATCGTCATCGACGAAATCCCCTACCAAGTGGTGCAGTCGAATCTGATCGAAAAGATCGTCGATGCAAGCCGGAACGATCGCATTCCTGAAATCGCCGACGTCAAGAACCACTCCGGCCGCGACGCGCAAACGCGCATTGTGGTGGTGCTGAAGAAGAACGCCGACCCAGCGGTAGTGGAGAAGCAACTCTATGAGTTCACTCCGCTGCAAGACACCTTCTCAATCATCAACATTGCGCTTGTGAACGGTCAGCCACGCACATTGCCCTTGCGCAACTTGGTGGATCTGTACATCGCTCATCGCAAGGAAGTCATCCGTCGGCGCACGGCGTTCTTGCTTCGTCAAGCAAAGCAGCAGGCGCATCGTCTTGAGGGTCTGATTTTCGCGGTCTGCGACATTGACGAAGTCATCCGCATCATCCGCGCGGCACGGACCCGCGAAGAGGCGATCGCCGGATTGATGGAGCGCGCATTCCGCATCGCGCGCACACATCCGTACGCGCCAAAGATTCCCAACTCGGTGATTGCCAAGACGGAACCAGACGGAACACGGCTCACGCGCGTGCAGGCTGAGGCGATCGGTGCATTGCGTCTGATCCAGCTCACCGGCTTGGAAATCGAGAAACTGACTTCGGAACTCGCCAAGCTTGTTGATGAGATCGATGGCCTTGAGGCAATCCTTGCCGATGAGCGATTGGTACTCGACATCATTCGCGAAGACACCATCGAATTGAAAGAGAAGTTCGGCAACCCACGGCGCACCGTGATTGCCGGCAATGAAGCGGAAGACTTTGAAATGGCCGACCTGATTCCTGAGCATGAAGTGGTGCTCACGGTCAGTCGTCGCGGCTACATCAAGCGACTGCCTGCCGATACCTACCGCGTGCAAGGCCGCGGCGGCAAGGGAGTCATTGGTGCCAAGTCATCAAGCAGCAGCAAGGCAGCGGGAAGCGATGATGATGATGCTGATTTCGTGGAACAGCTCTACGTGAGTTCGAGCCACGATGATCTCCTCTGCTTCACGAACACCGGTCGCGTCTTCAAGATGAAGGTCTGGCAGATTCCGGAAGCTGCGCGCACCGCAAAGGGACGCGCCATTCAGAACCTCTTGGAACTCCGCCCCGACGAGCGCATCTGCACGTGGCGACCAGTTGCCAAGTTTGAACAGCGCGAAGACTTCCTGTTCTTCCTCACTGCCAACGGCCAAGTGAAGCGAACGGCACTGCAGGAGTACCGCAACGTCAACAAGTCTGGAATCATTGCGCTTGGTCTGAAGGAAGGCGACCGCTTGGTAGACGTGCTGGTGACCAGCGGCAACAGCCATGTTTTGCTTTCCACCGCGCAGGGAATGTCCATCCGCTTTGATGAAAACGACGCGCGCGTCATGGGACGCTCAGCGGCGGGCGTGATTGGTATTGACCTCGCTGACGGCGACGACGTTGTTGGTGGCATCGTTTGCGATGACACGCTCGATCTCTTCACCGCGTGCGAATCTGGCTTCGGCAAGCGCACTCCGATGAAGGAGTACTTGGTGCAGAGCGAAGATGGCTCCACACGCGCACAGAGTCGCGGCGGCAAGGGTCGCATTGATATTCGCACTGAGGGCCGCAATGGTCGCGTGGTGGCGGTGCGCAGCGTGACTGACACGGATTCATTGATCTTCTCCACCAAATCCGGCATGGTCGTGCGTATTCGCGCTGCTGATGTTCGGCAGGTGGGGCGCAACACCCAGGGTGTCAAATTGGTCAGCCTTGATACGGGCGACGCGCTCGCTTCAGTGGCCAAGATTGAACAAGGTGATGAGCCCGTGGAAGCAGTGCCGGCAAGCGAAGTAAGTCCGCCGACGCCGGAAGCGCCGCAGTCTTAAGAGTGCGGGCCGACGAGTGCGAGCCGAAGTGATGGCCTGCGAGTGACGTGCTGTTGCTCAGCGTGAGCCGATGGCCGCAATTACTTGCCGCGTGCCATCTGCAACGCTGCCAGCGCAGTCGTCACGTCTTCGCTGAAGTCAAACACGCGGTCGAGATCGGTCGCGAGCAGAATTCCCCAAATGCGATCGGTCACGGAGCAGATCCGCGGCTGCGCACCGGCGAGGAGTGCCAACTTGCGCACGCGAAGCATCTGCGCGATGTTCGAGGAGTTCAGAAACTGAACGTGGCGCATATCCAGAATCACGTCGCGGGCGCGAAGATCGGTTCGACCGGCCTTCAGACCATCAGCGACTAACTGGTATGTGGCGGCGAGCGTCGCCATGTCATCCGAAAACGACGGATCGTTCTGGAGCTCTGCGACTTGGATAGATTCCGACCATTCGTTGATTGGCACGAACAGAGGATAGCGGGATGTCGGAAACGCGTATCCTGCCGCACCCCATGCGCAGGCTGCGTCGAACCCCCATTCAACCCCGGATCGAACTGATCCCGCTGATCGACGTGATGACCTTCCTCATCACCTACTTCATCTACGCCACCGCCACGCTCATGCGCGTTGACTTGGTGCCGATGGAACTGCAGCAGTTCACCAGCGGCAAGGCTGCGACCGGTGCGCCGGCGGTCACCGTGGCGGTAAACCTGGAGGGCAAGGTCTTTGTTGACAAGGAGCCCGTGGAACTGACGCAGATGGTGGAGCGGATCCGCGAGAAGGTTTCGAAAGATAAGAAGACCGTGGTTTATCTGGCGATTGCCGAGGGTCAAGGAACCATCGACCGTGCGCCGCTGCTCCAGGAACTGTGGGACCGGATGCGTCCGCTCAATATGACCGTCAACCTGGTGGGTCGCCCTGGTCTTGCTGCGGCGAACCACCCAACGGCGCCCGCGGGAACCGGCGCGCCGAAACCCTGAGTCATGCCCATTCCGAGCACCGACAACGATCGCGTCGGCCGGACCCTTGCGTGGGGCATCTGCTTCTCGCTGTGCTTTCACGCCGTATTGTTCTCGCCGCAACTGGCTGACCTGCTGACCACCAAGTCTGCAGAAGCGGAAGCCGCTGCAGCCAAGGATGCGAAGGACCCAAAGAACAAGACTGACGAGCAGAAGAAGGCTGACGAGAAGAAGGGCGAAAAGAAAGAGAAGAAGCAAGGGGAGAAGGAAGAAGCGGAAAAACCCCCTGAAAACGGCGCGCAAAAGCCGCCACCGCCACCCGGCTCGCAAGACGCGCCGCCCATTGAAACGCCCAAGCCATCGCCCGCGTATCCCGACGTCGAGGACACCTCCGTTGGTGAAGATAAGGGCGACGCCATGAGCGTGGTGATCATCGGCCGCGATGATTACGAAGAGCACATGGCGCAGTTGAGCGTGGTGTCACAGGCCGGATACCGAATGAGTGACGCGGGCGGAAACGGCGAACAGAATTACGGGCGCGGCAGCAAGGGCGATGGCGGTGGCGGTGGTGGCGCCGCGCCGAACGCCACCGTGAACACGGTGGTTGCTGATACCGCTGGAACACCATCGAAGCCAGATACGACCGTCGTTGCAGCGGCTGAGCCCGTGAAGCAACCCGAGGGTCCAGCGGTTCCGCCAGAACCGGCGAAGCCTGTTGAGCCAGCACCGACGCAAACCATTCTGACGCCCGCAGTACCAAAGGACGCCACCCCTGCTCCGCCGTCGGATGCCACGGTGCCGCCGCCGCCAACACCGCCGCTTCCGCCCACGCCGGAGCCCGTCACCACCGCCGATCCCAACGCGCAACCGGCCAACCCGCCAGTGGAGACGCCGCGCGATCCGAAGGTGCCGAAGCCAGAAGAACCAAAGCCCGTGCCGCCCGCGGACCGGTTGCCAGTTCCAGTGAAGCCGGACGAAATTGCCAAGACGGCCGCGCCAACAACGCCCGCCACGCCGGTGCTGCCGAAGCCGGAAACCCCTGCAATTCAGCCCCCTGCGGCGCAGCCCGGCGGCGGTATCGCATCCACAGAGAAGCCGCGTGATGGATCAAAGACTGATGCGCCCGGCGAGTCAGGCAAGGCCGGCGGCAGTGGTCCTTCGCCCACACCGGGTACTGGCGGCGAAGGCGACTTGAAGGACTTGGAGAGTCCTGCCACCAGCACCACCAGCGTTGATCCGAAGCTCTGGAAGAATGGTCGACTGGTGGCTGCGCAGGGCGTTCAACTGAAGCCACGCAAGCCGCAGTTCACCATGCTGCAACAAGTCAGCAGTCTGCCCAACTGCCGACCACCGGTGGTGTCGCTGACCTTTGACGGCACCGGCAAGTGCGTTGATGTGTTCTTCAATCGTTCCAGCGGTGACAGCGAAATTGATGGAGTGCTCAAGAACTCCCTGTACTTCTGGCGTGCCGCCGGAAAGAAGATCGATGACTTGAAGGGCACCGAGAAGGTTCGTATCACCCTGCAGTTGTTGTTCTGATCATCAACCGTTC
>JBBAOD010000031.1:3055-8104 GCA_040401635.1 Phycisphaerales bacterium | reverse complement strand
CCAAAGTGGAGTGACGGTCACAAAGCGCGCGGTCAGTGCTTCCACGTCCGTGTGCTCGGCGGTGTGGAAAAACTCCATGCCGTTACCGTTGGGCCAGTAGTACGTGCGACCATCCGGCGAAACGCGGCGTTCGTATCCATCAATGCCGGCGGAGACATTCATCTTTGCCACACGAATGGGTGGCATGGGTGCGTCGGGACTCTCTGTGCGCGGGACATTCACGTTCATGACGCGGTGCGCATCGAGCGGATGTTGCAAGATGCGATCAATGGCGACGCGCGCAATCTCTGCGCCGCGTGCAAATTGCGTCTTGGTGCGGTCGCCAAGGTGCAAACTCACGGCGATGGAGGGAATACCCAGGAATGCCCCCTCAACCGCAGCTCCCACGGTGCCGGAATAAATGACATTGATGCCGACATTGGCGCCGGCATTCATGCCGCTCACCACCAGATCCGGGCGCGCGCCAACTCCGTACCACTCTTGCCAGAGGCACCGCGCTGCAAGTTTGACGCAGTCCGCGGGTCGCCCTTCAACGGCAACGCCGCGCATGCGCGGATTGGCCTGCACTTCACTCACCATCAATGGATGATGAAAGGTAATGCCGTGGCTTGAAGCACTCTGCATGTCTGCGGGTGCAACCACTCGAATTTCACCAAGACCTTGCAGCGCGTCATAGAGCGCAGCGATTCCGGGTGCGGTGATTCCGTCGTCGTTGGTAAGAAGAATTCTCATGTGGTGCTGGCTTGGTTCGGTTGATTCAGTGCAAGCGTTTCAAAGATTAGTTGGTTCAAAGATTGGTTGGTTCAAGGAGGTATTCGCGCCCACCCCATCGCACCGGCGTGCGCGCATTCAGATCACGTGCGCCGTCAAAGAAGATGCGCGCCACGGCAATGGCGGCGCCTGGAAAGCACAGCGCGCTCCACACCGGAAACGAAGCGGTACGGTGGATCCACGCGAGCGTCGCAAGGCGAATAATCGGCGCGGCGATTCCAACCGCCAGCGCACCGACCGCAAATGCCCGCGTTCCTGCATCCATCGGATGGCCATCAAGAAGCGCGATGGCAGCAAGCAGCACCGATGCGGTTCGTATCGCCGGCATGGCAACCACAATCACCAAGAGTTGCAGCGCTTCCTTGCGCATACGCGCTGGATTACGCCGGCAGCTTTCGATGTAAATCCGCTTCCATCCGGTTTGAAATGCCTTCCAGGAGTCGTACATGGAAACCACCAGCATGCCGTCTGATACGGCAACGCCCTGCTCCATCTTGGCGCGCTTCATGCTGCGTGCAAAGGCAAGGTCTTCCAGCAAATCATCTTTGACGGCCGTATGTCCGCCGAGCGCTTGGTACGCCGAGCGCTCAAACAGCATGAATTGGCCATTGGCAAAGGGGCGACGCCCCGTGGCTGCATTGGCACGCTTCATTGGAAAGAGCTTGAGAAGCATGAGACTGGTGACCGGCTGCACCACCATTTCAAACCAGTGCTTGTGCGTCGGGGAACTGAACAGCGAAAGCATCGACAACGCGCGGGACCGCAACAGTTGCACGGAAGCGCGCAGGAGCCTTGGATCAAAGTGGGTATCGGCATCCGTGAAGAGGATCAGTTCACCGCGGGCGTTATCGGCGCCAACGCGCGCGGCGTTGCACTTGCCCGCCCAGTCGGCGGGGCACGATGAATTCTCAACAATGCGCAGGCGTGAATCGGCTGCCGCAATCGGTTCAAGCGCAGCGCGCGTGCCATCGGTGCAGCGGTCGAGCACAAAGATCAGTTCCAGCGCCGGATAGTCAGATGCCAGCACACTCCGAGCGCAGTTGGGAGCCATCAACTCCTCGTTATGTGCCGGGATCACCACCGTCAGCAACGGCAATGGAATGGCGGGCAGCCGAAGCGCGTCGGCGATGAAGAGCGCGCACCGCCACTCGCGCACCGCGCGGATCGCCAACACCATCCACAGGACGCACTCGGTGACCGAGGCGACCGCAAGAATGGTGGAAACGGTGACGAGTGTGTCCATCGGTACCCGCGCCGCCGCGGGATGAACAAGGGTACCGCCTTCAGAGCCCCATCGTGTTCTTGAAACCTCTACGATTCGGTACCTTGGCCGTCTACACCCAACTCCTTGTTCGCCGCTATCTCTCCACGCGGATCATTCCACTCATCGCCGTCGCCGCGGTTGGTCTGTGCGTGGCACTGGTGGTGATTGTGGTGAGCGTCATGAGCGGGTTCCTTGACAACCTGCGCGCTTCGGGTCGCACGCTGATGGGGGATGTGGTGATCAGTTACCCCGTGCAAGGAATTCCTTACTACAGGGAGTTCATTGCCGACGTTTTGAAACTTCCCGGAGCGGCCGCGGCCACACCGTTGGTGGACACCTACGGATTGCTGCGGATGCCGTATCCGGGCGGACCGAATAAGGACGTCGTCACCGCGCAGGTGTGGGCGATTGAGCCAGAAACGTTCGCGCAGGTCACTGAACTGGATCGAACCATTTGGTGGAAGCCGGCAGCGAGCCCGCAAGAAGCACTGGAGATGGCCGAGGACGACCCGCGTCGCCAACAAGACCTGAGCGGACTCTATGAAGATGCCAAGGTGCTGCGTGACCGCGCCACTGGTCGTCCGGGTGCACTGTTGGGCATGCACGTCTCCGTCGTCAATCAGCGGCAACGCGACGGCAGCTATCGACCACGCAATTCGACGTGGTGGATGCCCAACCATGAAATCACTGTGACGCTGGTGCCGATTAGTGAAAAAGGCACTGTTTCACAGTCCAACAGCCGCGTCTTCAAAGTGGTCAACGAAGTCATGTCCGGCGTGTTTCAAGTGGATAAGAACCGCGTGTTCATTCCACTGAAAGAAGGCCAAGAATTGCTGCGGCTGGACGAAGCACCCATCGTCGATACCACGGCAGCACCGGATGCCTCTGGCAACTATCCAGTGATCGGTACATCGCCCGCGCGCGCTACGCAGATCTTGGTG
This sequence comes from Phycisphaerales bacterium, assembly GCA_040401635.1. Taxonomy (GTDB): domain Bacteria; phylum Planctomycetota; class Phycisphaerae; order Phycisphaerales; family SM1A02; genus UBA966. The sequence goes on along the minus strand of JBBAOD010000031.1, from coordinate 5,128 downwards.
CGCGCCAAAGAGGGCGTGACCCCCGATGAATTGCGCGTGCAAGTTGCCGAAGCCTACGAACAGTTCTATTTGCAAAAGTCCGCCGATCCAAACGTGCGCACTCGGCCACCAGCCGCGGAGTATGTCTCCATCATGACATGGGAACAGCGCCTGCGCGACCTGATTGCGCCGGTTGAGAAAGAGCGACAGATGATGCGCATCTTGTTCTCGATCACCTACCTCGTCTGCGCAGGATTGATCTTGGCAATCTTCTGGTCGATCGTCAGCGAAAAGACGCGCGACATTGGCATTCTGCGTGCCATTGGTGCAAGCCGCATGGGCGTACTGTGGATCTTCCTTCGCTATGGACTCACCATTGGCATGGTTGGTTCAGGCGTCGGAATCGTGCTGGCGTGGCTAGTGATTCGCAATATCAATGCCATTCATATGGCACTTGGAAACGACGCGCCCCCGTGGCTCTACGTCACGTTCTTCCTGCTTGCCGCCGGCTCCGCTGCACTCACCGTGCGCGCGCTGACGCGGTCACGCATCTTGAGCGTGCTGCTCTGGACGGTGGCCACTCTTGCCCTGGTGGGCATTGGTACTGGATTGGTCTTACATCGCGGCTTCCTGATTTGGGATCCAGCGGTCTACTACTTTGCCACCATTCCAAGCGAAATGGACTGGGGCAATGCTTGGATCACCGCCGTTGGAGCCATTGTGTTTAGCGTCCTTGGAGCGGCGGTACCCGCAGCGCGCGCCGCAGATATTGATCCGGTGCGCGCGCTTCGTTACGAGTAATTGAACCCCGACTGACTGCAACCTATGACCATGCATCCGCATAGCACCCCGCCCCACGCCGCTGAAGGAGTATTGCTCTCCGCGTGCGATGTTGTTCGGACCTACCGCATGGGGCGTGTGGAAGTGCCAGTCCTCAAGAGCGCGTCGATTGATGTGAAGCCGGGCGAGTGGGTGGCGATCTTGGGTTCAAGTGGCAGCGGTAAGAGCACGCTCTTACATCTCCTTGGTGGACTTGATCGTGCGGATTCCGGAATGGTCACCTTTCGGGGCGAGCATGTCGGCGGCTACAGCCAATCGCGCCTTGATCGTTATCGTAACGAACACATTGGGTTCGTGTTTCAGTTCTATCACTTGTTGCCGGAACTGAATGTCTTGGAGAACACGCTGCTGCCCGCCACCATTGGTATCGGGCGGTTTGAGTGGATGCGCCGCCAAGGCGAAATTCGCGACCGCGCGCGCATGTTGCTGGAACGATTTGGACTTTCGCACCGCTTCCGGCACCGGCCAGCAGAACTCTCCGGCGGCGAGCGGCAACGCGTTGCCATTGCGCGTGCCCTCATGCACAATCCGGACGTGCTGCTTGCCGATGAACCCACGGGAAACCTGGACGCCAAGACCGGCGACACCATTCTGGACATGATTGCCGAACAGCACCGTGCCGGGCTAACCGTGGTGATGGTGACCCACGACCAGTGGATTGCTGCGCGCGCCGATCGGACCGTGCATCTGGTTGATGGACGCGTCGCCTGAAGTACCTACACTGCCCGCATGAAGCGAAGTGCCAGCCTGACCACCGCCATGCATGCCCGCGCGTTTATTGCGTTGGCAGCATGCGCAACGTTGGCTGCATGCACGCGCAATCCCTATGAAGATCCCATCTGGTACTGGGCGCCGGAGCCTGGCTCCACGCTGGTACCGCGCGTCCAAAGTGGTCCGCGCAGTTTGGCGATGTTCCGAGGAGACAACGGCGCGCCGCTCGATTGGTACGCGCTCTCCAGCGGCATCCGCTGGGCGGACATTGTGGTGGTTGGTGAACAACATGACGACCCCAATGCGCACGGTGTGCAGCAGGCGATCGTTGATGAGGTGTTCGCCATTTGGCCGGGCAGCGCCGTCTCCTTGGAGATGCTGGAGCGGAACGAGCAGCCAATTGTTGATGCGTATCTCAACAACCAAATCACCGTGACAGAGTTCATCGACCGCACCGAGTCACGCGACTGGGCAACCACGGGTTCGTGGGAAAAGTTCTATCAACCAGTGATCGATTCGGCGAAGGCCGCGCACGCACCAGTG
>JBBAOD010000031.1:0-3045 GCA_040401635.1 Phycisphaerales bacterium | reverse complement strand
GATCGCTGCGAACGCACCGCGCGAGTATGTCCGTCGCGCGCGTACCGAGGGCTATGCAGCGCTCGAAGCGCTTCCCGCTGAAGATCAGGCGCTCTTCTCTATTCCGGAGCGCGATCCACCAGATTCATACCGCGAGCGATTCAAGGCACTGATGAGTGGCAATGGTGCACACGAGGTCGATGAAGAGAAGCTTGATGAAGTACTTCGGTCGCAGCGACTCTGGGACGCCACGATGGCGGATTCAATCGTGCGCGCCTACAACGCAGCGCCATCGGGTGGCAAGATCGTTCATCTGGTGGGTCAGTTCCACTCTGAAAACGATGGTGGCTTGATCAGCGAGATCCAAGCACGCGCGCCGTTCGCCAATGTGCTCACTGTCACCGTGCAGCGCGGCGAGACGCTGGCGCTTCGCGCCGAAGACAAAAACAAGGCGGACGTGGTGATCTACGGAGTGAACCAAGCGCCCGCGTGGCGCAACTTCCAAGCTGGCCCGGAAACTGCTGCGCCGGTTGGGCCAGCCGCTGCGGAAGCAGTCATGCCGACCTGGGGCTTCGCGTACTAGTTCAGCGACCGGCGCTCGAAATACTGCCGGAGCGACACGCGTAACGTCACCGACACGAGCGACATCCGCGCCGGTGAGCGCTGATGCACGTCATCAATCAGTACGACTCCAAATTTACTTACTGAGCAACTTGTTCAAGTCGGCCTGTGAGTCAACGACCTTGAAGAGCTTGTCCATCTTCATCATGGCCATCAAACTCTTGAGGTCCTTGTTCAAGCCAAACAGAACTGGCTGTGCACCAACGGCGGCCGCTGCATTGCGGGCGCCGATGAACATGGACAGTCCCATGGAACTCATGAAGGAGACGGCGCTGAGGTCAAGAACCAAATACTTGATGGTCTTGAGCTTCAGGTACGGGCCAATGTCCTCTTGGATGATCGGGGTTTCGCGCTGACCGATGTTCGGTCCGGCAAACTTGATCGAAACCAATGGGCCGTCCCATGCAACTTCAGCGAGCGGAGTCTTCTTGCGGGTGGGTGGGAGTTCCATGTGAGTGGTGGATTATACCACGCCGCTACGGTGCAAATGAGGCTGCATCGCGCTGCAGAACTAGCGACTACGCAGCATCGCAGGCACTAACAGTCCGCACAGTTCCATGGCACCCGGGGCACCACGCAGCCATGCCACCGAACCCTTTCGAAGGTCAAGCCGGAGTCCGGAATCAGAGGAAACCAAAGCAGACACCAGGTGCCCGAGCACGGGTTCGTGGCCAACGATGGCGATCCGCGCAACTACTGGCTGCTCCGATAGGAATGCGGCGATGGCGGCCACCGAGCCCGCATCGGAACCCTCAAGCAATTTGGTCCGCGCCGGTTTCGGCCATCCCGCGTGTGCCTGCAGAATGCGCGCGGTGTCCCAGGCCCGCAGCCAGCCGCTGGAAAGAACCATGTCAACACCGGGGCGCCACTTGCCAACACGGCGCGCGACGCGTTCAAATTCACGCGCACCTTCGCGGGTCAGCGGGCGAAGCGAGTCATCGGGCCATTGCTCCGGGTCACGATCGGCGGCCTTGGCATGACGAATGACGAAGAGTTCCATGGATTCATGGTACTGTCGAGCCCTATGGTGAATGAATCGATCGCCATTGAGAATGCGCGCATCGTCAGTTGCGTGCCGCCCGCAGGCGGTGGCGCCCTGCGCGGTGGTGCGATGGGCGCGCTACGGGTCATCGAACGCGGACATGTGATCGTGGAGAACGGACGCATTGCGGCGGTGGGCGCGGGGCCGGCGGTGACACGCGCGGTCTCGGCGCGCATTGATGCTCGCGGTCGAGTGCTCATGCCGGCGGCTGTTGATTGCCACACGCATGCGTGCTGGGCGGGTGAGCGCTGGGGGGAGTGGGAACAGAAGCGCGCAGGTGCTTCGTACTTAGAAATTCTGAAGGCGGGCGGCGGAATTCTCGCCACGGTGAAGGCCGTGCGCGCAGCCTCGCGAGATGCACTGGCCTCACAGTTAGCGGAGCGCCTTGCCGAGATGCGCGCGGTGGGTACGGGCGCGGTTGAAGTGAAAACCGGCTACGGCCTCGATGCCGAAACTGAACTGAAAATGCTGGAAGCGATTCTTGCCGTGCGCGCCGTTTGGCCAGCACCGATCGTTGCAACGCTTCTGTTGGGACACGCGCTTGACAGCGAGAATCCCGCGCAAGTGGCCGACATGTGTGCGCTGCTGGAGCGCGTGGCACAGCGCGTGCCCAACGCCGCTGTAGATGCATATTGTGAAGAAGGCGCATGGAATGTAGCGATGTGCCGCACACTGTTTGCCAAGGCGCGGCAATTGGGTATGCCGGTGCGTGTTCATGCCGATCAATTCAATGCGATCGGTGCGCTGGAATTGGCACTGGAGTTTGGTGCGCGCAGCGTTGATCATTTGGAAGCGAGCACTGCAAGTGGAATGGCGGCGCTTGCTGCAAGCAGCTCCATTGGCGTAGTGCTGCCAGTGTGTGGCTTTGCGCTCGACGGTCGATTTGCAGATGGGCGGAAGTTGATCGATCAGGGCGGCGCACTCGCCGTGGCGAGCAATTGGAATCCCGGAAGTGCACCAAGCCCAAGCGTGCAGTTTGCCGCCGCATTGGCTGCGAAACATATGCGCCTGACCGCCGCGGAAGCAATTTGTGCGGTCACCTACAACGCCGCCTGCGTGCTGGGACTTGAAGGAAGTACCGGAAGTATCGGCGTCGGTTTACGCGCTGATCTGCAGTTACTCGCACACCGCGACGAGCGCGCCTACGCCCACGAAGTAGCAGGACCCGGGCCAGATCTCACGATCCTTGGCGGCGACCTCAGCGTGCGCGTCGCATAAATAACTCCACTTCCGAATCGTTCGGCAGTAAACCGCGCTGGCCATTTCCCGTACCCTTCGCAACCCGTGCTCGTCACCGACCCCAAAGACATCCTTCATGCGGAAGCCGCCGCTGAGCGCGTGGTGGAAGTGCACCGCCGGTTGGTGAAATTTCTGCGCGTGGGGCTCACACTTCCGGAAATCGA
>JBBAOD010000030.1:6195-16927 GCA_040401635.1 Phycisphaerales bacterium | reverse complement strand
CACGCCTGCATTCAAATCAGCATCAATCGCCATCTGCCGACCAGGCAATGCATCAAGCGCAAACCGCGCGGCAACTTCTGCCATGCGCGAGGCGCCCTTGGTGATGACTACAAACTGCACGATCACCAGAATCAGGAACACAACCGCACCGACGGCAATGTTGTTCCCCGCTACTAACTTGCCGAACGACTCAATGAACTGTCCAGCGACGCCTTGCGCCTCGACCGGTGTCACTGCATTGGCACCCAAGATCAATCGTGTTGATGCCACATTGATGACAAGTCGAAACAGCGTGGTTCCTAAGAGCAGCGCTGGAAATACGCTGAAATCAAGCGGGCTACGCAGCGTCGCCGCTCGCACCAACACCAAAGCGGCCAATGCAAAATTCAGCACCACCAACACATCCATCACCAACGGCGAGAGCGGCGCTATCAGCACCACCACCATGCCAAGAAGTGCCGCTGGCAACGCCAACGAACGATGCTCTGAGAGGAACGCAAGAATTCGATCAAGCAGCCTGTTCACGCAAGTCCTTTCCACGAGCAGCGCCCGCAGCAGTTACCGATTTCATTCCCCGCCCCTGCGCCCGCGTGATGTTGCGCGCCTGCGAAGTGCGCCGCGACTTGGTATTTGGATCGCCTTCCGTACGGCGGCGTTCTTCGCGCGCTTCAGCATCATCCATGTGTGTGGATCGCTCCCACTTCCATCGTGCGACCGCCACATCCGCTGCTGCACAGACCACACCGGCTGTCAGCGCGGCAAGCACTGCGTCGAGCACAATGCGCGCCGCGGACGCAACGGCCGCGTCAATTGGGAGTGCCGGCAAGGCAGAAACACGTGACCAGTGCGCAAACACCGCCCACGCTGCTGCGCCAATCAACACCAGCGTCCATGACAACCGCGCGACTGCTCCGCCTGCCGCCTTGCCTGAGGGCAGGCGCATGGCTATCGAAGCACCAAGCGATGAACGCACGCGAAATCCAGTCTGCATGAGCGCACCAAGCACTGCACCCGCAAGCCCACACGCAAGCGCCGGCCATGCGATGACCGCCACCGAAAGCGCTGTACTTTGAATGACCGCAGCGCCATCAGCAGGCGCAATATCGGCTGCCAACCGAAGGCCGCCGCGCACAGTTTCCAGCAGTTGCTGCGGAACATTCGAAGCCCATGCCCCGAGCGCTCCACCAATGAGCGCGCCCACAGCAATCGGCGATCGACGTACCGGGAGTCCGTGTTCTGATCGAATGCGCTCCAAACGCATCTCACCTGATTGGTGCGTTCGTTCTTCGCTGCTCATGCTGCACCTCCCGTCACTGCGGAGTGCATGGAGTCAAGCATGCCTGCTACCGCGCCGTGCATTGCCGACTGCATGGCCACTGCGCCGGCGAGCAGTGCCAGTATGGCAACCGCAAATCGAACTGGAAATCCAAAGGAAAGCGGCGCAATGCCAGGAACGCTGCGCGCAACAAATCCAGAGACAATCGCTTCGGCCACAAGGACCGCAGTGACCGGAAGCGCAACGCGGAATGCCAACTCGCTAGCAGCAACTGCCGCACCCATCACCGTTCCAACAATGCCTACGTTTGGGCTCCACGCGCCGAGTGCAACGTAATCAAAGCTCCGAAGTGTGGAGAGCGCCACTGCGTCAAGGCCACCTGCCCATACAAAGCATGCGGCACCAAGCACCGCAAAGAGTTGCTCAAACGCATCGCCACCATCTTCTTCGCCACTGCCACCGTCATAGAGTTGCCCGAAGCCAAGCCCCGCTTGCATGCCTGCAAGCGATCCCGCCGTTCGAAACGCCGCCACTGGCAGCATGGCAATGACGCCAATCACTGCGCCCAACGCAAACTCCAGTGCGGCGGCGGGGAGCAAACGCCACGGCTCGGCGATCGCTGCTGCGGGAAGTCCAGAAGCGCCAATGGCAGGCAGCGCGGCCACGGCGATCACTGCTGCAATGGCCAGGCGAATACGCACTGGTACCGCTGCCGCTGCAACCACCGGCGCAAAGGTGGCAACGCCCATCACCCGGCACGTCGCCAGCGCAAGTGGCGCCAACGTTGCAAGCGTGGTGGTGCCGTCCATTAGTAGACACCTCCAGAAAACATCGCTTGTGCAAAGGTCACCAGCTTGGAAACCATCCATCCCGCCAGCACCACCAGCGTCAATCCACAGGCAAGCAGCTTGGGAACCGCTGAAACGGCTTGATCCTGCACCTGTGTTGCCGCCTGCAGCAGCGCGGTGATTAAACCAACCACCAACGCCACCAGCAGAATCGGCGTCGCAACCACCAATGCGGTGACCAACGCTGACTGCACAAGATCGATCGGTGCAGATTCCATGGTTAGGTCACCGCCGCCACGCCCGCCAAGATCGACCCTGCCACCAGGGTCCATCCATCGGCAAGCACAAAGAGGAGCAACTTGAGCGGCATCGAAACCATCGATGGTGGAACCATGAACATTCCCAGGCTCACCAAGATTCCGGCGACCACTAGATCAACCACTACAAACGGAAGGAAGATTCGAAAGCCAATCAGGAACGCCGTCTTCAATTCACTCAAGACAAATGCAGGAACGAGCGTTGCCATATCAACATCGGCGCGCGTGAGTTTGGATGTGTCACTGACATCAACGCCGCGGTGCTCAAGTAACATGTACACGGTCTGCCAATTCCCACACGCGTCGATCTGCGCGAACATGAAGTCCCGCAGCGGTTGACGCGCTGCGCCCCATGCCTCTTCCGGATTAGTGGTGGTGCCATCCATATATGGCTTCACGCCGGCGTCCCACGCACGCGTAAATGTGGGAGCCATGGCAGCCATGGTGAGTAGTAATGAGAGCCCAACGATCACCTGCGTGGGCGGCATCGCTTGCGCGCCGACAGCCTGACGCAACAACCCAAGAACGACCACTACCCGCGTAAAGCAGGTGCAAAGCATCAGAATTGCCGGTGCAAGGGAGAGCACCGTGAGGAGCACCAAGAGATCCACCGCGCCTTTAAATCCAACGCCCGCTGGCAACGCGTTTGCAGCGCCAGCAACGATCGAAATGGGATCAATGCCGGAGTCTGGACCTGTCATGAACCGGTTTCCTTCCCGCGTCGAAGGTCAACCGTACGAGCAGCGGACGCAGAATCGGTATCAAGCGCTGCGCCGCGAAACTGACTCGCCGCCGACGCCGATGAAGTTCCGCGATTCCCGTCACCACCACGAGCCTCTGCCATGGCTGCCGCCACTTGCGCCGGATCAGTCAACTCACTCAGCGTGCGTAGACCGTCGCGGGCCTGCTGGACACAGAGAAGCCGCGGACCAAATCGCACCAACAAGATATTCTGACCGCGACCCACCGAGTGACGCGCGACAATCTCAAACGCACCACCCTGCATGCGCGTGGCAATGCCGCTGCGCCGTAGCCACCACTTCGCTGCGAATGCCAGCCCAACCACCACGGTGAGTGCACCAAGCATTCGAACTGCTTCGGACACGCCACTCGATGTTGCCGACTGCGCGGACTGCTGAACTGCACCGAGCGACTGTTGCTCGACTGCTGACTGCGTGACTGGTGCAGCCATGGCAACATGCGCGCACCACGCCGTGAGGAGTGTGGCAATGACAGCGATGACTCGAGCACGCACCGCGCGGCGGCGCGCGAAGGTTCGCGCAAGCAGATGTCGTTCGAAAGGTATGACTGCGGCCATCCGTGGCTCCAGCACCCTTCATCGGCCGGAAATCGGCAATTACTGCAGATTGCGCGCAGAAATTGCGGGTCAGGGGCCCGCGGGCGAATGGCGCGGGCCAGTCATCTGGACGATCCGCAGCGCCCCCGGACGCAGCGCCACCTCCATGTGCTGCACCGGACCGCCGGAAACTGGGTCGCCGTCCGCCTGAATCAAGGTGGGACGCTCAAACTGCACCCGCCATGCGGGACCGCGTGCCGTCACGGCGCCCGCGATCGCCCCGCGCGACAACGCCAGCCGGAGCGCCCACCGCACCATGCTCCAACCCCCGTGAGCAGGCAGCACCACGGTGTCCAAGAGCCCGTCCGACGGATCAGCCGCCAGTGCTGGATTGAACCGAAGCGCGTATTGCCGTGAATTGGCAATGATGAGCTGCCCTGCGGCTTCGATGCGGTCGGCAGGCTGGACCGTGCCAGCTGTGGCTGGTTCCCCCGATTCGCTGGGTTGGCCAACTGCGTCATGCTCGCCCGGCACACCCAACCCCCCGCTCTCCGCCACAAACCCGGGTGCCTGCCACTGACGCAGCAACTTGAGAATTTGCCGCACGTAGGACAGATACGTCACCGGTCCCCGTCGTGCGGCCGCAAGTGCGGCAACAACATCGGCGTCAAAGCCGGCGGAAACCATCACCAGAAATGCATGGTCGGGCAGCCCGGCACGGCGGATCAATCCAAGGTCAACGGTGCGCGACTGCCGAGCCAAGATGCGATCGGCAAGGACTGCCGGCGAACAGCGAAATCCAAACTCCCGGGCCGCCAGGTTTTCCGTGCCCGTTGGCGCAATGGCAAGCGGAACGGATCCACCAGCCACTTTGGCAGCCAACGACCGGACCGTTCCATCGCCCCCCACCGCCACCACCGCAAGGGCGCCAACGCACGCGGCTGCAAGGTCGGCGCGGGAGGCATCAAGAGGCAATCGCGTGGGAACAATTCCCCGAGCCGCCAACGCGCTGCAGATCCGCTCGGCCGCAACGAGGGACCGGCCACGGCCGGAGGCTGGGTTGGCTATGACGGCTGCACGCATCGATGGCAAGCGTACGATCCGGAGCATGCGTTTGCTGATGCCCTGGGTCGCCCTTGTAACTGCCGCCGCGATTTCCGCGGGAGCGATGGCGCAGCAGGACTTCAAACTGGACGACAACGATCGTTGGAAGGAACTGGACGCGCCCGCACCAGGTACCCCAGCGGCAGTGGTGAACTTGGCAAAATTGGCGCTTGCCAAAGGCGAGCCCAAGCGCGCCCTGGTACTTATGGACGCGTGGCTGGAACGATTCCCCGCTGACTCGCTTCGACCAGAGGCGCTGCTCACCCGCGCTGACGCAAAGATGGCGCTCAAGGAAGAGTACGACGCACTCTTTGACCTAGAAGAAATTGCACGCCGCTACGCATACACCGCGTCATTCATTCCAGCGCTCGAACGCGAACTTGATATCTCCAAGATGTACGCGGGGGGACTCAAGCGCAAATTCTGGGGAACATTCCGTTGGGTGAATACCGACGACGACGCGCAAGAAATTCTGATCCGAATCCAAGAGCGACTCCCCGGCAGCGCCCTCGCAGAGAAGGCAGGCATGGAGCTTGCGGACTTCTACTACGACCGCCGTGATATGTCTCTCGCTGCTGATGCATACGACCTGTACGTACAGAACTATCCGCGTTCGCGCTTGGTGGACAAGGCGCGCCTGCGACTGATTGCCGCGTACTGCTCGACGTACAAGGGGCCACAGTTTGATGCCAAGGGCTTGCAGGAAGCCTCTGGAAAATTGCGCGAATTGCAGGCAACGGAGCCGCAATTGGCAAAGCAGATTGGCGCCGAAGCGATTCTGTTACGCATCTACGAAAGCGAAGCCGAGAAGCGACTCACCACCGCCAACTGGTATTGGCAACTTGGCGACCCGATCAGCGCCGAGCGCGAAATCCGCGCACTCGTCAAGAAGTATCCGCGATCAGTCTCCACTATTCAGGCACTGCGAGCCATCAATGATGTGCTTGAACAATTGCCAGAATCCGTGCGCGCGTCCGCGCCGAACTACGCGGCAATCCGAGCTGAACTGATCAAGGATTCGCGCGCTGCTGCAACTATTGGACCGGGCGCAGAAGACATCATCGAAGAGAAGATCCGGATCGACGAGAAGTTCTCAACGCAATCCGGTACGGTGGAGATGCCTGAGAAGAAGCCAGAGACTCCTGCTCCCGCATCAGCACCTGCACCTGCCCCGGCTCCCGCGCCGGCCCCTGCCCCAGCTCCCGCCCCGTCCGCCCCATGAACTTCATGACTCGCGCCCCACTCTTCTGCCTTGCACTGATCTCAGCGGCACTTCTCGCCGGTTGCGACACCACGCCCGCAACCACCGAAGACTCGGATGGCTACTCCATGCGCAGCCGGTTCCCGAAGGAATACCGCACCATCGCCGTGGCGGTGTTCGGCAATGACACCTTCGACCGACCGATCAACGGCGAGTTGACCGAAGCGCTTATCAAGGAAGTTCAAGCAATCACCCCCTACCACATCGCTTCCGATGCGCGCTCTGACACGCTGTTGCGCGGCACGGTGCGAAAGCGAACCATGCGCGAACTCTCCAAGAGCCGCAGCACCGGTCTGAGCGAAGAAATGCTCTACGAAGTCATCGTGGACTGGGAATGGATCGACCAGCGCACCGGGAAGGTGATTGTGGCTCGCAACGGCTTCCAAGGAAGCGCCCTGTTTGTACCCAGCCGGCCGTCTTCCGAACCCACTGACATCGGTCGAATTGCCGTCGTTCAGAATTTGGCCACCGATATCGTGGCAAATTTACAAGGAAACTGGTGATTCCTACTTTTCCTGCCGATCGTGCATATCGTTCACAAGCTCCCATGACATCCAACGACTCTCGAACCCTCGATACCACCGCCATCTTCTTCGCCGATGAGGACCCCCGCAGCCGCGGCGGAAAGCCCGAAGGCCGAGGTGGCCCGCCATCACCATTGCCCAAGCGCGGCGGTGGCGTTCTCACCTGGGTCATGCTGGCTGCACTCCTGGGGCTGGTCTATGTAGTGCTCACGTCAAGCAGCACTCCGGGCATGAAGGTCTCGTGGTCGCAGTTCATCACCTACGCCAAAGAAGGCAAGATCACTGGTCCAGTGGAAGTCACCGAATCACAAGTGATTGGCAAACTGAAACCCGGCAGCGTGCCCGGTATCACTGAGGACAAGAACCCAACGCCGGTCACCGTACTTCTTGACCCGCGCGCGATGGACACGTATTACGCTGAACTCCGCAAGGAAGGTATTGACTTCAACGTCAATGTCGGCAGTTCCTTTGTGGGGCAACTGTTCCTGACCATCATTGGACCGCTGCTCCTCTTTGGAGCGCTGATCTTCTTCTTGTCGCGCTCCATGCGCGGCGCGGGTGGCGGACCGGGCGGCATGCTCGGCAGCTTCGGCAAGAGCCGTCACCGTGTACAGACCAAGGAAAACGTCAACGTTACTTTCGCAGACGTCGCCGGTATTGACGAAGCCAAGGAAGAAGTTTCCGAGTTGGTGGAGTTCCTCAAGAACCCCAAGCGCTTCCAGAAACTTGGTGGACGCATTCCGCGCGGAGTGCTTCTTGAAGGTCCTCCAGGGTGCGGCAAGACATTGATGGCCCGCGCCATCGCTGGCGAGGCAGACGTGCCGTTCTTCTCGATTTCAGGCTCGGACTTCGTAGAAATGTTCGTCGGCGTTGGCGCAAGCCGGGTTCGTGACCTGTTCAAGCAGGCCAAAGAGAATTCCCCATGCATCATCTTCTTGGACGAAATCGACGCGGTCGGACGACGCCGTGGCGGTGGTTTCTCATCGGGTGGTCATGATGAGCGTGAGCAAACACTCAATGCCATCTTGGTAGAGATGGACGGCTTTGAGGCCTCTGACCAGGTCATCGTGGTTGCTGCAACCAATCGTGCTGATGTGCTCGACCCTGCCTTGACCCGCCCTGGTCGATTTGACCGCGTGGTTGGTGTCAGCCCGCCGGATGTGGTGGGACGCCGGCAGATTCTTGGTGTTCATTCCAAGAAGGTAAAGCTTGGGCCCGACGTCAACCTGGACAAGGTCGCACGCGCAACGCCAAGTTTCAGTGGTGCAGACTTGGCAGCGCTCATCAATGAGGCAGCCATCATCGCCACCATGGCGGACAAAGATACTATCGAGATGGTGGACTTTGAAGAAGCCCGCGACAAGGTGCGTTGGGGTCGAGCAAAGAAGAGCCGCAAGATCGAGGAGCAAGAGCGCATCGCAACCGCCTACCACGAGGCTGGCCATGCGGTGGTGCAAGTGCTGAACGACGACGCAGACCCACTGCACAAAGTGACCATCATTCCCCGTGGTCAGGCCATGGGCACCACCTTCAGCCTTCCCGAAAAGGATCGCTACGGGTACGGGCGCAAGTACTGCGAAGCAACCATGCGCGTTCTGTGTGCGGGACGTATTGCTGAAGCGAAGAAGACCGGCGATATTTCCAGCGGCGCCGGCATGGATATCAAGATGGTGACACGCCTGGCACGCGCTATGGTGCTTGAATGGGGCATGAGCGAACGCCTTGGATTCGTCAGTTACAAGGGCGAAGACAGCCGCGAAGCGTTCGTTGCCGATAAGGACTATTCACCGGAAACCGCCCATCTCATTGATGAAGAGATTCGACACATGGCAGAACATGCCTTTGCCGATACCGCTCGCCTCATTGACCTGCACTGGGAGCAAGTGGTTGCTGTTGCTGAAGCTCTGCTGAAGTACGAGACCCTTACCAAAGATGATGTCGATCGCGTCATGCGCGGCGAGGCACCTGCCAAGCCGACGGTGGCAGATCTCTTGGGCGCTGAAATGGCAAGTACTACACCGAAGGCCATACTGCCGGCACCCGCGATCAAGACCGACGATGGCCCGACGGGCGCCATGCCACTGCCTGCGTAAGGACGGCAGTGCCAGCACGCTGACTGAAATTGGTCATCACTGATCCTCGCCGAAGGTTCGCTTGCGGCGCAGAATGTGGTGGTAATGCTGCGCGAAACGATGTGCTTCATCGCGAATAGCTTGGCAGAGGCGCAAGCCGGCATTGTTGCGCGCTAGCCGAATCGGCTCACTCTCGCGTTGGACGTAGATGAGTTCTTCTTTCTTCGCCAGACTAATCACCATGGGCGGCTGAACACCCAGTGATTCAAATGCTTCCAGCGCGGCGTGCAACTGCCCAAGGCCGCCATCGACAAGGATGACATCCGGGAACAATTCCGCGCCCTCGCCCGCTTCGCGATAGCGACGGCTCACCACTTCGCGCATGGAACGGTAATCGTCGTTCTGCGCACTCTCAATGCGATAGCGGCGGTAAGCATCCTTGAATGGCCGGCCGTCAACAAAGCACACTTTGCTGCCAACGGTTTCGGCGCCGCCGAGGTGGGCAATATCGATCGCCTCCATGCATCGAATGGGACGATCAAGGCCAAGCGTGCGCTGCAGGCTGCGGGTACCGACCGTGGGATCACCGGCAAAGATAGTGATCTCTGGTTGCCAGTCATACTCTTCGCCGCTGCGGGTTTCTCGATCGTCAAGTTTTGAGAGTGCATGAATTTGATCACGCAGTACCGCAGCGTCCTCAAAGCGTTGCTCCGCTGATGCCTTTGCCATCTCTGCCTGCAGCTCTCGCGTTAAGGCGCTGCGCTTGGAGCCAAGAAAGCGCAGAAAGCGATCGACGTCGCCGCGATAGCGTTCCTTGCCAACAAGATTGGCGCACGGCGCAGTGCACTGGCCAATGGAATGCAAGAGACACGGACGAAAGCGCCGGTTGGCAGGATCATCCGACTTGATATCAAGTTCGCAGGTTCGATACTGAAACACGCGCTGCATGAACGTCACCGCACTGCGGAGTGCGTGCACGCTGGTGAACGGACCAAAGATGCGCGCACCGGCGAACCGCTCGTCGGACGGATTTCGGGTGACGTAGACCCCGGGAAACTCATCGCGCATGGTGACGGCGAGGTATGGAAATGTCTTATCGTCGCGCAGCAGTTCATTGAAACGCGGATGAATGTCCTTGACCAGGCGGCTTTCCAGGAGCAGCGCCTCCCACTCTGCTTCGCATTCCAGAATGTCGAAATCAGTCACAACATCCAGCATGGGCTGCTTTCGACCGCCCAGGTCTGCGCTTGGCACGAAGTAACTGGAGACACGGTCCGGCAGGCAGAGGGCCTTGCCGATGTACAGGACCTTTCCCGCCGCGTCCTTCATGAGATAGACACCCGGAACGCGCGGAAGCGCCCTGGCCTTGTCAGAAAGACGTCGAATTCGGTCAATCCGAGCCTCCAGCGGCTCGTTCAGGGGCGCCTTCCCCGGGGTGGGGTCGTCTTGAAATTCCGGGATTTCCGGTGGCATGAGTGAAATAGTACGGCGTTGCACCCGTTCGGTCTCCATATACTTTATTTCCCGCGGACCAATTCGGTACGCGCTCGATCGGATCAACTCATCAGGAGCTACTGCCATGAACGCTAAGAAGTTTGCACTCGTCACCGCTGGTCTCTGCGCCACCATGTTCTTTGCCGCTTGCGATTCCACAGAGAAGCAGAACACTGCTGCCGGCGCCATGGGCGAGAAGTCAGCCTGCTGCACCGACGCCGCCAAGTGCGACACCAAGTGCACCAGCGACGCCAAGACCTGCACCAAGGGCGAAGAGTGCTGCATGAAGAAGGCCACTGCAACCACCCCAGCGGTTGCCCCAGGCGCAGTCGGCGAGAAGAAGGAAGGTTGCTGCTCAACCACCACCAAGACTTCGGCCAAGACCGAGAGCTGCTGCCCAGCTATGAAGGACGGCGCGAAGTGCCCAGTGACCGGCACCACGAACGGCTAAATCGCTTCGGGGTCAGTTGGACCCGATTCATCGATTACCGTTTCATTGTTTGAATGTTCCGCACGCCCGCCTCAACCGCGGGCGTGCGTGTTTTTGTGGCGCATTCATCTGCTGTCGCGCCACACCCCGCGCGCTACGCGCATCCACC
>JBBAOD010000030.1:0-6185 GCA_040401635.1 Phycisphaerales bacterium | reverse complement strand
TGACCTACCGGTTCGGGGTAGCCTCCCCCGCGATGAGCACCACCCTCCTGCGCGCTGGTCGAGTGATTTGCCCGGACTCTGGAATTGACGGCACCGGGGACGTGCTGTTGGTCGGCGGTCGGATCGCTGCTATCAGCATGAAGGTTGGAGAATTGTCCGCTACCGGAGCCGAAGTCGTCGACTGCCATGGTCTCATGGTGTGTCCCGGGCTCATCGATCCGCACGTGCATTTGCGTGAGCCGGGCGGAGAGCACAAGGAAACCATTGCCACCGGTACAGCCGCCGCGATTGCCGGGGGATTCACCAGCGTCTGCTGCATGCCCAACACCACGCCGTGCCTTGATTCCGGTCCACTGGTGGAGTTCGTACGTCTGCGCGCACGCGAGGCAAACATGGCGCGTGTGTTTGTTGCGGGAGCTGCGACGGTTGGGCGCGCGGGCGAACAACTGGCACCCATGGCTGCCATGAAACAAGCCGGCGCCGTGGCGTTCACTGATGATGGTGATGGAATCGCCAACGCACAAATGATGTTGCGCGTATTGCAGATGGCCAAGGTGGTCGGATGCGCGTTCATGCAACACTGCCAAGAGCCAACCCTCACCCACGGTGCCGCCATGAACGCTGGTCCCCTGCAAGTGAAGCTTGGACTTGGTGCGTGGCCTGCGATCGCTGAAGAGTTGATGCTGGAGCGCGATGTCATGCTCAACCGGGCTGTTGGAGCCAGCTACCACGCGCAACATGTCTCGGCCGCAGGGAGTACGGAGATTCTCCGCCGCGCCCGCGCCGCGGGGCAACCCGTGAGCGGTGAGGCCAGTCCGCACCACCTGCTGCTCACTGACGCCGCGTGCGATGACTACAACACCCAAGCGAAGATGAATCCGCCCCTGCGCACCGCCGCGGATGTCCAAGCACTGCGCGCTGCCGTAGCCGACGGAACGATTGATGTCCTGGCCACGGATCATGCGCCACACACTGAAGCCGAAAAGGCACGCGACTTTGCGCAGGCCTCATTCGGCATCATTGGGCTTGAACACGCGCTACCCCTCTATGTAGAGGCACTGGTGACGAGCGGCGCCATCGGTTGGCCGCGCCTCATTGCGCTCATGACCATCCAACCCAGCAAGTTGCTTGGGCTTGATGCCTCCGGCCTGGGCACGCTGCGCGTCGGCGCACCCGCGGATGTGACGGTGATTGACCCCACAGCACGCTGGACCGTGGATCTTGCGGCAAGTGTTTCCAAGAGTCGCAACAGCCCGTTCCACGGGCGCAACCTCACCGGCCGAGCCGTGCATGTCTTTGTTGATGGTGTGTCCCGACAGGCATCGTTGGCTACCATTTCGCGCCCGTGACCATGCAACGAGAACAAGTCGCTTACGCAGTACGTGAAATCCTTCAGGTGGACCTCAAGTTCGCCGGGATGGATCTTCCCGACGATCTGCCGCTCATTGGTGGCGGACTGGCCTTGGATTCACTTGATCTACTGATGTTGGTGACCGGCATTGAGAAACGCTTCGGGCACAAGATTCCACCGAAGAAGCTTGGGAAGGACACCATGTCCAGCGTTGGCGTGTTCATTGACTTTGCGCACGCTGAATTGTTGGCGGCTGGCAAGTGAGCCACGTTTCGCCCGAACAGCTGCTGCCGCACCGAGCACCGTTCTTGTTCGTGGACACCATTTGCACACTCGGCGACGGCGCGGTGCACGCCACATGGACCATCCGCGGTGATGAGGACTATCTGCGCGGGCACTTTCCAGATGATGCGATCATTCCAGGAGTATTGATCGGCGAAGCGTTGGCTCAGGCGGCTGGTATTGCCCTGACTTCGCTGCCCGGCGAAGGCACCGGAGCGCGTCGACCAGGCTTCTTGGCGCACATCAATCTCCGATTCCATGCACCGGCGCGACCGCCCTGCCAGATTGAACTCACCGCGAAAGTCTCGGGCGGAATGGGCTCGCTCTACCAATTTGATGTGACTGCGCACAGTCAATCGGAGCGACTGGCATCTGGCGTATTGGTCTTGGCCGTTCCGCCGACCACGTCTGCAGAAACCTGAAATCGGTCGAGTGTTACAGCCGCGAAACGCCGCGGTAGTAACTCATGACACCGAGTTCAGTGGCATGACGAACACCTATAAATCCTGCCAATTCCAACGCGGAAACGATCACAGCGGGTCGGACGGCGTCCTCAATGGTGTCCGCCCAATAGCGCATCATGGGAAAGGTGGAGATACGGCCGCTCGCTAACACCCCAACCGTCGGCGCAACGTGCCGCATGGTGAAACGGAAGAGCGGCGCAGCGATAGCGCCCTGTGCGGAAGTCACCTCAAGCAGCACGATCCGACCGCCCGGGCGCAACACCCGCAGGACCTCCGAAAATACGGTGTGCATGTCCTCAATGTGCCGCAACATGTAACCCATGGATACGCAGTCAAAAGATGCATTCGGAAACGGCAACTGCTCGGCGCAGCCAATAACCGTTTCCTGAACCCCCCGGGCGCGGGCCACTGCCAGCATTCCAGAACTCGGGTCAAGTGCCACTACTCGACCGGCCGCCCCGACGATTTCTTGAGCAAGCAACGCGCAGACTCCGGTTCCGCTGCCAATATCCAAGAGCGACATCCCCGAGCGCAAACCAGCCGCTTGCAACATACGACGCCGGTACGCCCGCCCCAGTCCACCCATCAGGGCACCGCTGGAACGGTCGTAGCCCGCGGCGCTGTTGTTGAACAGGGCTTGCGTCCATTGCTCGCGGGATACGCGATCGCGCAACTGTGCCGGGCGCGCCACCACCGGAGGCTGTGCTGGTGCCGCACGCAACACCTTGCCACTTGCACTGCGCGGGAACTGAGCTACAAACGCAATGGTTCGCGGAACCGCGTGGGCCGGGACGCGTTCCGCAATGAAGGCGCGTAAAGCGGTTGCATCCAACGGGCGCGTCGGCGCCACTAATTCCACGCGCGCGGCTACGCGGGTCAGACCGTCGGCAACAAGCACTGGCTCAACAATCGCAACCGCAACATCCGGATGCTCTTCGATGGCAGACTCCACGTCGTACGGATTCACTTTGAGCCCGCCAACATCAAACACCAGTTTGACGCGCCCGGTGATGTGCAAGAAACCATCAGCGGATCGAACGCCAATGTCGCCGGTTCGAAAGTAGCCGTCCTGCAGAATCTCTTGGCCGTGCGAATGGCCGACGATGCAATCAAACGCAGCGCCGGAGCGAACCGCCAGCTCACCGACAACTCCGTCTGCAACGTCAACCATGCGATCGCGACACAACGGATCCACAATGCGAATTTCAACGCCCGGGATCGCTACGCCACCCGCACCACGACCGAGCCAGATCGTGCCCACTTCGCTGGCTCCATAGAGGTCGATGAGTGGAATGCCAAATGCCGCCTGGAACCGTGCGCGCACTGATGCACGCAGCGGGGATCCCGCCACAACGGCACATCGGAGCGCATGTGAAGGAATGGCAACCTCGGCAATCGCTGCCGCCGCCGCGGGCACCAACGGCAGGACCGTCACTCCCGTGGAAATCAACTGTTGTGCGCCCGCAATGGTGAATGACCCGTGCTGTCGAACGGATGCCCCGCTCAACAGCGGCGCGAGAAATGCGTGCTCGCAACCGTACGCGTGATGAATCGGGAGAAATGATCCTACCGTGTCAGCGTGTTGATACAACTGCGCGTCAACAAGTCCAGCAGCAACGCAGTCAAGCGCACCGGGCGATCGACGAACGAAACGTGACATTCCAGTGGTGCCGGACGAAAGCAGCACCAGTCCACCGTATGGTCGCGATGGCTCCGTATTGGCCGTACCGCTTGCTGACGGCAGCACAAGTTCGGCCAACGTGGCGCTGTCAATGATCAGAGTGGGTGCCAGTTCACGCGCTACGCGATCGATCATGGCTCGTGGTGCAGCGGTGGCCATCAACAGCGCATCGCAACCAGCACGCATGGTGGCAAGGCTGGCCACCCAGAATGCGCCACCGGATGGAACGGTGACCGCCACCAAGGAGCCCGGCGCGCAGCGCAGTTCGATCGCCTGTGCAGCGGCGACAATTGCAGTGAGTAGCTCGCGATTCGTCCACTGACGTCCGTCCGGGTCAGTCACGCGCACTCGATCCGGCTCCATGGCGCACTGTTGCGCGAGCGCCGCAAAAATCAGATTCATTGCGCGGCGGCCCCGCGAGCGAGGGTCGCTACTGGTGCGCGATTATTCACGCCATCGGGGCGCAGTCGGAACGGGCGAGTACGCGGCGCAAATCCGACGCGCTTTTGGATTGCGCACATGGATCCAAGGGCCCAACAACGGACTGCGGTTGCTGGTTGAACGGCGTCAAACTCACCGGCAAGCAGCGTCACAAATCCGCGCACCAATTCGCGCGGCTGGGCTGGGGCAAAGAGGAGATCACGGAACCCCGGGTCGTAGAAACCTTCCACGAGTCGGAACGCTCGGCTCACCACTCGGGTGGCCCACGCCTGATAGCGCGCACGCTCGGTGGTGGGCCTGGCCCCACGCGACATGCGAATCACGCCCGCCGCCGCCTGCTCTGCTGCAAGGAGCCCCAGCGTGAGACCCGTCGACCACACTGGATCCAAGAATGCAGCGGCATCGCCAACGAGGAAGAAGCCAGGTCCAGCAAATGGATCACATCGATACGTAAAGTCAGCGATCACTCGATTGGTAGAAGGACCGCGCGCATTGGCCATACGTTCCGCCATGATGGGCGTGCGTTCCACCGCCCACCAGAATCGATCTTCGGGTGCTACATCAAGCGATCGGTGCAGTGGTTCACGCGCAACGAAACCCACACTGGTGCGGTGCTCATCCAGCGGAATCAACCAGAACCAGCCCTCGTCCATCACCGTGAGTCCAAAGCAATTGGCGGCATTTCCAGACGGGCGAATCACGCCCTCGAAGTGTTCGAAGTAAGCAACATTGCGAAGGAACGAGTGATAGCGACGCGTGCCAAACTCGCGGCCCAAGGCGCTCGCTTGACCACTGGCATCAATCATCCACTTGGCGTGGACGATTCCCGCATCGGTGTCAGCCACAATTCCCGAGTCATCGTGCGACTGAATGGAACGCAACGCGCATGAAGTGCGCACATCCGCGCCGGCTTCGCGTGCGGATTCCATCATCATCATGTCCAGATGCACCCGCGCCATGTTGAAGGCGTCCTTCTCACCGTTACCGATGGTGTCACGGAAGAAGAATGTCCGTGACCCGTAGCGGCGGTCGCCCATGGAAATTTCCACACCCACCTTGCGTGCATGCGGCAAAGCCATGCACTTATCAAGGACACCGAGGCGTCGCAGTGCACGCTTCGTTCGCGGCAAGAAACTCTCGCCAATACGGAATCGCGGAAATTCGCCGCGATCAATCACCAGGACCTTGAGGCCTTCGCGCGCCATGTCGATCGCGGCAGCACTGCCAGCGGGACCGGCACCAATCACTAGGCAGTCAACATGCAATGTTTCAGACATCGGCGACACCCTCGACCTCTACAAGCAGTGCCTTGCGACAGAGCGGCGCGTGCAGAATCCGCTCCACGCCGTCAGAAAATTCTTGTTGCGCCAGTCGCGAAATGGTGGAAATATCACCGCGATCGCGCACATAAATCTGCATCGATCGCCACTGACCACGGACCTGCGCAGCCGCCCGCAACGTCGTCAAGTGGCTGATGGTCTGCTGCCATTGCGCACGGACGTCATGGAGGTGCACAACCTCTTCACCAACCACGGCCGCGGTGCCCGATGCCATGAGTAAGTGCTGCGAAAGTACCGCTCGCGTAAATGGCGGTGCTGATGGACCAAACTGTGCGGAATACTGCCACGCCGGACGCTGTTGAGGGTTCTCAATGGAACGCACTGCATCAGGCAGTGCCAGTGCATGAACCACCAGCATGTCGCCCGCATGACCAACGCAGGTACCGGCGGGCATACATGGCAACGGCCATCGCGTAGCGGCGTACGCCTGCGTACGACCGATGTTCATCCGCATGTAGCGGTCGAGCCCGTGGGAATCATGCGCGGTAATCGATGGCAAGAACGCCCACACGCGTGTCGCCGGAGCGCCAAGTGAACTCAATGCTTCAGAAAATGCTCGATAGGCTGTCTGCGACAACTGTTCACCCACGCATGACTGCGCGGGAATAGCCACCGATGCCACGGTG
>JBBAOD010000029.1:538-17297 GCA_040401635.1 Phycisphaerales bacterium | reverse complement strand
ACGACGGGTGCCGCCAAGTGCGTTGCCAAGGACAGTGGAGTGCAGCGCAATGATCGCTCGCAGACCAGTGACTGGGTCGACATGGAATGCCACGCGCTCGTGACCATGCTGATTCATCGTGTCGAAAAGCTTCATGAAATTCCTGTGTAAGTAAGAGGGACCAAACCAACTAGTCATTCGTGAGATTGACGGGCACGGCCGCGAGAACTCGAATCGCAAAGGCTACCGACCCTCCACCGGGCAATGAAACGCCCGCTCGCATCGAGCCTGCTTCTTGGCTAAAAACTCTCGACCGCCAAGTGTCGCAAACAGGGTTCCCGCAAATGTTTATGCCTTTTGAGTCTGCGCGCGCTTAATGACATCGCCATGGAACACTGACCCAGCTCCGAAGTGCGGAATCGCCTCTTCGTTCACCGGGTTCAATGTCGCCCCGGTGCCGCGCGCCTTCATATCCATGGTGCGCTCAGGGATTGCAAAGTCGGCGTTCGGGAATGAATCAATGTGCTTCAGCACAGCATCAGCTGCGCGCTTCATCGAAACGTCAGCGTTGGTGCGCAGGGCGCGAACCTCTTCTTCAATCGCGAGTCCGAACATCGAGCAAAGGTGTTCCACCAAGCTCATCTCATAAGCCAACTGCTCGCCACTCAGTCCGTTGCGAATATTGCCGTCAAGCTTTGCAAGCGAGCACGTCATCGCGTGAATGTAAATGGCGCACATGGAGAGGCGAGCCTGAATGGTCTGCTCGGTGACAAGCTTGTCTTCCCACTCTTTGAACATCAACTTGACCTGGTGACTGAACTCACGCACGCGCATCATCAACTCATGCATCATGCCGTTGAGGCGCGGATCAGTACTAGTGAACGACGGTAGTGGCCGGCGAACACCCAGGAACAACTCGCTGCCGATCTGCATGGCTGAACCAAGGTGCTTGGCTGGGTTCTTCTTGATGCCCAACATCCACTCGCCAAGCTGCTTGCTTCCGTAAGCAAAGATGAATGAGTGCATCACTTCATTGGCGCCCTCAACGATGATGTTGATGCGGCTATCGCGCCACGCGCGTTCCACGTGATTCTCCGTCATATAGCTCTCGCCACCCATGACTTGCAGTGCGTCATTGACGGTGCGATAGCCAAATTCGCTACAGAAGACCTTGCATACCGCGGTCTCAAGCATGATGTCTTCATCCTTGCGGTCAAGGAAGCCGGTGGTCATAAAGAGCATCGCTTCCATGGCGTAGGTGTACGAAGCCATGCGTGCGAGCTTCTCCTTGATCAGGTCAAACTCACTGATCGGTCGCTCAAACTGGAAGCGGTACTTCGCCCACTTCGCGGCTTGTTCGTAGGCAAATTCTGCTGCGCCCAGCATGCCAGCACTCAGTGTGCAGCGACCGTAGTTCAAGCAGGTAAGCGCAACATTCAAGCCACGACCTTCCTTATGCAGCAAGTTCTCCTTCGGAACCTTGACGTTGGTGAGCCGAATGCGCGCCTGCCATGTTCCACGGATGCCACACTTTGAACGGTTGCGGCTAAAGATATCCACGCCTTCCATATCCGGTGTGCAGATGAGCGCTGTGACAGCGTCCTTCTCCTTGCCGGTCTTGGGATCGGTGATCTTCTGCTTCGCCATCACGGTGAAGAGTGCGCTGATTGCCCCAGATGTAGCCCACTTCTTCTCGCCATTCAAGATGTAGAAATTGCCGCAATCGCTCAAAACACAGCGGGTTTCCTGGCCGCCAGCATCACAACCGACGTTCGGCTCGCTCAGGCAGAACGCACTCAGTGCATCCTTCGCCATGCGTGGAAGGAAGCGGGCCTTCTGCTCCTCATTACCAAAGAGCATGAGTGCCTTGCAGCCGATCGACTGATGCGCCGACACGAGCACTGCTGTGGATCCACACGTGCGACCAATGCGGCGCAACACGCTGTTGTAACTCGTGATGGCGAAGCCGAGACCACCATGCTCCTTAGTGATGGTCATGCCCAGGACGCCCATATCAAAGAGGCGCTTGATCACCCACTCCGGGATCTCTTGCTTCTGATCGATCTCCACTGATGGATGCTCATTGCGCAGATACACGTCAAGCTCAGCGAGCAGTTTCTCGCAGCGCGCATTCTCGTCGGCGGTCTGGGTTGGGTACGGGAAGACCAAGTCTTGCCGGAAGTTGCCCCAGAAAATGTTCTTCACAAAGCCCATCGTTGTGGGATCTGGCCCAAGCATCTCTTGCGCCTGTTGAATCTGCTTGCGATCCTTCTCAGAAATGTTCTTCAGGTCCTTGGCGAGATCGGTCTGGGTCATAGTGGTCTGCGGCTCCGTGTTCGGGGAAGGGACGGATTGTAGGCAGTGGCTCATGTAAGCGAAACTCCAACGCGACGGGCTTCCTTCATAAGGCGCTTATCTGCGCTGTAAAGCCGCGTCGGGCGATGAGCGAGTGCGCACGCTGCAATAAGACGCGCGTCGATCATGCCCACGCCGGTGCAAGACAGTTGGTGTGTCCGAATAAATGCCAATACCGTGTCATGGCTTACATCTGTTACGTGTCGAAACATTCCGATCCGCTCGGCGGTGGCTACCGCTGTTGGACCACAGCCAAGTGTGATTTCGCCAACAACGTCTTGGTGCGTGACCACACAACCCTGCTCGATTGCTGCGGCGATAAGTGCATCTGGAATACGACCGTGATTGATCCAAGAAGCCGTATCGATGAGCACATCACATGTATCCCCCAACGATGATGCCGTTACTCCGCTGGATTCTCCCGCGCGTCGTTCAGGAATTCCGGTGGGCGACGCCGAGGCGGGGCTCCGAGATGTGGATCCCACCCGCCCTTCGTGAGTGTCTCCACCGAAATCACCCGGACGAATTGATTGAGTACGTGGTTCAGCAGCGCCTGAGGATCGGAAATCCCAGTCATCTCCCGTGCGCGATTGAGGTCCCGCTCGTCGATATTGATGCGCAATTCCATAATCATGAGTGTATTCCTGACTGCCGCTCATTCGCGACACTTCCTTTCTTTGTCCTTGCCGGTTGTGCCCCCATCATGCCACCCCCGCGAAACCGCCCGCCAACTACCGCGGAACTTCGCAACAAATTTCTTGGCGCGCGCGCTTATCCTCTGCGCGCATGTCCATCGACCACTTCCCCAGCACGCACGCAACGTGGATCGATGCGCAACTCACCATCGCTGAAGATGGCGTGCGTGCTGCCGCCGCGGGTGATGCCGTTGGACACGCCCGCGCAAACAACGCGCAAGACGCGCTTCGCCGGCACGTGATGAATCGCTACACCCCTGCGCTGACTGCATATGTCAGCACACCGGCGCTGCGGCGGATCGGCGAGCGTGATGAGCTGGTTTCAGGCTTCTACGCGCGCACGATGGGCGACCCTGCATTCTTCACGCGCTGGCGGCAAAGCAACATGCCGCTGCGACGTTGGTTGATGAATGCCATGGCATTTCATTGCCGCGGCGTGATGCGCGACGCGCAGCGCGAGGGCGAGCGAAACACGAACACCGATGGAATCTCAATAGCCGCCGGACTGTCTTCCGCCGAACTCGATCCCGCCGATGCATTCGATCGCGCGTGGGCCCTTGCCCTTGCGAACGAGGCGTATGCCATCGTGCGCTCAGACCTTGCGGCGCGCGGGCGCAGTGGCGACGACGCAATCTTCCGAATGCATGTGGTGGACGGAATGACATACGCGCAGATCGCCGCCGCCGCGGGATTGTCTGAACCAGAGTGCCTGAACGCCACGCGTCGCGTTTCAAGTGCCTTGCGAGCCGCGGGGCGCGAGCTCCTGCGCGAGGAGGGTGTGCCGGAATCGGAACTCGACGCGGCGATCGACGAGGTGTTGGCCATGATGGAGCGCAACGACGAGTGATCGAACTCCAGGGGACATTCAGAAATCTTGCGAAGTGGTTTCGTCTGTGCGAGCGGGTGGTGGATCGATCCCCGCGCATGGAACGCAACACGGACAACAGCGCGAGAGTGGCAGGTGGACCCACATCCACAGGGGTGCTTACCCGGGGGCAAATGGCTCGAGCGCTGCGGGAGGCGGCACGTGGTGAGACCCGTTCTGGCGGCACTGGCGAGGGTGTGATAGCGGCCGCGATATCACGGGTGAATATTCGTAAGTATATAAATGACAAAGACTTACGAACAAGTTGTGGCGGCGTCACTCTTGCGATGTTGATGGCTGCAGCGATCACCGTGGCGCCCACGGCGGGAATTCCTCGGAATTCCGCCAACGTGCCGTCGTCAGGTCCCCAGCCCGCCGGATCTATCCCCCGCACGCCGAGCCCTTCCGTGGGCGACGGCAATTCAGTTCACCCATACGTCTCAGACGTGAACCAGGGGCAGCAGAAGAAGATGTTGAACAAAATCACAAGCGTCACCGCAGCAGCGGTGGTTGGAATTGCGGCGACGGTGGCGGGGGCGCAGAGTGGCGCGGTGCAATGGCGTGTGGAAGATGGGGGAAATGGGCATTGGTATCAGTGCCTGCGAACCACCGGATCCGGGGAGGTCTGGAATGTGTCTCAAGCTGCTGCGAATGCGCTGGGTGGTCACCTCGCAACTTTGACATCTCAGCAAGAGAACTCATGGATTTATGAGCTGTCGGTTACCCAAAATGCATGGAGCGGCCGAGGTGGTCCTTTGCTGGGTGGTTACAAGCTGCCAAACAATTCTTTTCGCTGGGTCACCGATGAGCCATGGTCCTACACGTCGTGGCTCCCAGGTGAGCCGAGTTCCGGCCTGTGGGAGCCCTACCTCAATTTTCTTGGGCCACAGGGAACATCGAGTTCGGGTGCCACGTGGAACGACACTGATGCCATCATCGTTCCTGACAATTCGGGTAATCCGACGTACACGTATATCGTTGAGTGGGAAGCCGACTGCAACAACGACAGCATCGTCGACTACGGCCAGTGCCACGATGGCACGCTTGCCGACTACAACGGAAACAACATCCCTGACTGCTGCGAACAAGGAATCAACTGCCCAGTCACTCGACTCGTACCCACCCAATTTCCATCAATTCAAAGCGCAATTGATGCTTCCGCCAATGGTGACCGCGTGTTGGTCGTCGCCGGAACCTACCACGAGCAAGTTGATCTTCGTGGCAAGGGCATTCAACTGATCGGTGTCAGTGGTGCGGCGGCGACATTCATCGACGGTGACAATGTACGTACAGTGATCGTCGGTAACGGCGAGCCCGCCAATTGCTTGGTCACTGGATTTACCATCCAGCACGGTCGCGATGGCGGCTATCAGGCTGGTGGGGGTGTCCGGCTCTATGGATCCAACGCAACATTTTCGTATTGCCATTTTGTCGCGAATGTCGCTGACGCGCCGGCGTGGTGGGGCGTAGGCGCATGGCGAAGTCAGTACGGTGAGCCCACTATCAAAAACTGCGCGTTCACTGCTAACGAGAGCGCTTCCTCGACTGCTGGCATATATCACTACCTCGGTGGCGGCATTCATATCTCCGATTGTGTGTTTGAAGACAATGTCTCTGCCAGCGGACAATTGATTCACGTCCAAACAGAGGGTGGGTCGATTTCTGCATCTATTGATCGTTGCGAATTCCACCGCAATATTGGTCGTGGATCCAGTAATTTCACAATTGGTTTTTGGAACCCGTACAGTGGGAGCATTGCGTGCACAATCACTGATTGTCGGGTGGAGAACCCTATTAGCTTGGGTGTTCCTGATCCCAATGGTTTCGCTGTGATAGGGATGGGGGCATATCCGCAATCGTCATATAACGTTGTTGTCCAAGGAACCACAGCGTGCGGCGTTCCACAACTCGTGTACACCGATTCAAACAGCTCGTGGAGTGACGGTGGTGGCAACCATGTAGATCTAGTCTGTATCACTGACTGCAATGGCGATGGCATCGACGATGCGCAACAAATCGCGAACGGCCAACTACCCGACTGCAACGGCAACCTGCGTCCCGACACCTGCGATATCACTGCCGGCACCAGTGGCGACATCGACCACAACAGCAAACCTGACGATTGTCAGACCGTCACAGTTCCCGGCGACTACTCGGGCATCCAAGCGGCCATCGACGCGGCACCAGTAGACGAGATGCGAATCATCTCGGTCACTGCGGGTACCTACGCCGGTCCAATTGCATTCAACGGCAAGCCAGTCATCGTGCGCGGCGCAGGCGCGGTGAGCACGGTCATCGAAGGTAATGGTGGGCAACAGCTCTCGGTCGTACGTTTCCCCGGCGGCGAACCGTCGATCGCAGCGCTTGAGCGCGTGACGGTGCGCGGCGGCAGCACTGGCACGCCGATCCCGAATTCACCCACTGTGCTCGTGGGTGGCGGCATCTTTGGCCTCGATAGCGCGGCAAGTGTGCGTGACTGTGTGGTGGAACAGAACGCCGGTGGCTTCGGCGGCGGCGCGTACTTCCTGCGCTGCACGGGCGAGGTGCGTGGTACCACTATTCGTAACAACAATGCTAGCTCTGACGGTGGTGGCTTCCAGTCGAACCAAGGCTCGCAGCAGCTCACCGATGTGCTGATCGTGGACAACACCTGCAACTCGCGCGGTGGTGGTATGCATTTGGTGCAGGGCAATCCAACGCTGACGCGCGTGACGGTACAGAACAACTACAGCAACAGCGTGATTGGTGGCATTTCGTGGTACGCGCTCGGAAGCGCCACCGCAACGCTTCCTGTGGTGGATTGCGCCGTCACAAGCAACAGTGCCCTGATCACCCAGGGTGGTATCGGTATTTCGGCGCCATCTACAGGCGTACCGACCATCTCACTGCAAAGCACGAGCGTCTGCAACAACACCCCACGTCCCAATATCTCTGGCAGTTGGGCTGACCTTGGCGGCAATTCGATCTGCGATTGCGTCGGTGACCTAACCCTCGATGGCATTGTTAACGGCGCGGACCTCGGCATCTTGCTCGCAAGTTGGGGTCAATGCACCGGCAATTGCGGTTCGGACCTGAACCTCGATGGCATGGTGAACGGTGCTGATCTAGGGGTGTTGCTGGCGGCATGGGGCGCGTGCGGGCAGTGATCTTCTCCCCAATCTGACACGAACTTCCGCCGCCCCCAGGCGGCTGTTTCGTTTGGTCGCCCATGATGTCGCCCGTACGCTACGGACATGCGATTCGACCAGAATGTCTGGCTCGGCATGCCCGTCATTGAACGGATGGGCTACACAATGACCTGCATTCTCGATCGCGCGCGGCGCTTCTCTGACACCCTGCGTGCCGCAAACGTTCCATTCGCGGTCTGTGGCGGACTCAGCGTCATGGCTTGGGTCGAAACACGCGATCCAGGCTGCGCGCGCTCGACGAAAGACGTCGACGTCCTCATGCGCCGCGCCGATCTACAGCGTGCCGCCGATGCACTGGCGCCGCACGGATTCATCTATGTCGAGGTGAATGGCATTCCGATGTTCCTTGATGGCCCAGACGGCATCCCCAGCCAAACAGTTCACGTGGTGCTCGCCAACGAACCAGCCTCGCGCAACGAGCGCATCCACACGCCTGACCTTGGCCCAAACTGCAACGACGGTCACGTCCCGTGGCCGCGCGTTGAGCTTGAACGGCTCCTCGAAATGAAGCTCCTCGCCATGCGCCCGCACGATATCGCGCACATCGGCGATCTACTGCGCGTGGGACTCATCGACCGCACATGGCGCGACCGAGTGCGCGCCGAATTGCGCGAGCGCTTCGACCGCGCATACAACGAAGCGGAGCGACATTACGGTGGGTCGGCGCACTGAATACGACCTAAATATCAACGCTTTCGCGTCGACCCCATCGGCAACACATCGCGCTCGATCTGCTCGCCCACGCGTGCGCGCGCGGTTCGCAGGTCATAAGACGCCTGTAGATTCAGCCAGAACTCCGGTGTGGTTCCAAGAAATCGCGCCAGCCGAAGCGCTGTGTCAGCGGATACCGCGCGCTTGCCAAGCACGATCTCGTTGATTCGGCGGGGCGGTACATGGATCGACTTTGAGAGCCGATATTGGCTCATGCTGAGTTCTGCCAGAAATTCAGCATCTAAGATCTCGCCGGGATGGACGGCGGCGAGTGAACGCCGAGATGATTGCCGTGGGGCGCGCTTTGTTGGCATGTTTGTGTCTTCCCTCGAATTCAGCTTCCGTTCAAACATTATGACACGGTTGAATCATACTGAACTAATAACGCGTGGCGTTATGCCATCTTTACAGATTGCTTGTTTCCTCGCAAATCCATCAGCTTAACTCCGCTGCATGCCGACAGACCGATGTGCACCTTGGTAGCACTTGTCTTCAGGCTTATCACCAAGAAACCGTTACCCCGGCGGCAACAAATCAATGGTTGTAACACCAACCGATCGTGCCACGCGGATCATTGCGCGATCGTGTGTGTAGATCGCCACGGGGTCACTGCTCTGCAGACATGCAGCGATCAATCCTGCGTCGACCCAACCAATTCCTTGGCCATTCATTCCGTGATGAGTAATCAGGGCGCGCACCATTGATCGTTCGACCAAATCAACGGACGGTAAATCAAGTACCGCGTCCCGGCATATAGATGCTTCGGGGTTGCGACCCATCGCCAACTCACCAACAACATCCGGGTGACCACGCACCAGCATCCTGGCAAGCATTGCCTCGATTAACGGGTCTGGCGCACGAGAGTGGTGCACCCAAGCGCTACTGTCGACCAGCACGGCGATCCAATTCTGTGACTCTCCGCCAATCCCGGGATCGCCCCGCTTCAGCCAGTCGCGTCGGCCGACGGATCCTCTGGCCTCCGGCGCGGTGGAATCTGAAGGTTTGGCATCGTGCCGCCCATGCGGATCAGGCGCATGGCCGTCTCTTGCTGGGAGAATCGCTTGAGCACCTCTGGGAGGAGCTCCTGCACATCCTCGATCCCTGTCAACCTCCGGGCGCAATCGATGTCCTGTTCGTCCAGTTGAATGTTGACCTGCATGATCATGAGTGTATTCCTGAGTGCGCTGCACCATGAGTAGTTTCCTCGCATCCCCTGCGTTGCAGTGAATGATGGCACGAGTCGGGGCAACCCTCCGAAAGCACCGCCATATTTCGCACGTGTTTCCGCAACCCCCCGCTACCCTGTAGCACCATGCCGGTGGACCACTTCCCAAGCACCCACGCCACCTGGATCGATGCGCAACTCACCATTGCGGAACGCGCGGGCGTACACACAGAACACGGCCAGTCTGCCCAACGCGCACTGCAGCAGTACTTGATGCAGCGCTACCACGCCGGTCTGCGCGCATATGTCACCAGGAGCAGCCTTCGCTCCATAGCGGAGCCTGACGACCTAGTGGGTGGCTTCTTCGCTGAACGAGCATGCAAATCTGATTTTCTAAACTCGTGGCGCCAAAGCGGGCTACCGCTTCGGCGCTGGATGATGACTGGAATCAATCTTTATGGAAAGAGCATCATTCGCAACCAGACGCGCGACCGACTGCGTTCTGTTGGCGACGTTGATCTGGAGAATGGTGGACTAGCCGATGAATCATCGGCTGAGCAAGCATTCGAACGTGCCTGGGCGCTCGTTGTTCTGAATGCCGCTCTTTCGCAAGTTCATGCCGACCTTGCAGCGATGTCACGATTGGAAGATTTTTGGATCTTCCGTCGGCGCGTCATCCAAGGCGAGAGTTATGAATCGATCGCGCCATCGGTTGGTCGCACTCCACAACAGTGTGCGGGGGCCACACGGCTGGTGACCGACCGCTTGCGTGAAGCGCTTCGTAGTGCCCTGAGCGAAGAAGGTGTCTCTGACAGAGATATCGAGGTATCAATAACAGACGTATACCGAGCGTTCGGAATCACTAAGCGTGTGAACGATCAGAATTAACAGATGATTGATGATCCGGGAAGTATTCAGCGCATGCGCTCGATTGCCGCGCATTGTCTGTTGTGGATGAATGATTCACATCGCGTGCACAAAGCGAAAGACTCGGTCGCGGTGGACGCAAAGATCCACTGGGAGGCGATTAGCGATCCCGAGGCGGTCCGTGTGCTGAATGCCCTTATTGATCATGAGCAGGCGGAACTCCGTACCGACAAAGATCGAGACGGACGCGCTGTGCACATGCGCGGCCGCCGCATGATTGGAGCTCTTGTTATTGGCGCGTGCGTTACTTCCCTGACGACAATTGTCTTGAAATCCGAGCACCATGCCCCGCAGCCACTGCCCACTCGCGCATCACTCGGTGGCACCAACAGCCCGCGCGGCGCGACGTTCGCACGCGTGGGCATTCCAGGCGGTGACAGACAGGACTATGACGTGAATCGGTCTATTACACCAATGTTGTTAGTGGCAGGAATGAGTGCAAACTGTGCGGTTAGCGCTGGTGAAATCACAAACCTTGGCTTCATCCGTCTTTCTGAACTCACAGACACTGTTTCGCTTTCTGAATCAGCACAGTATTCAACCGAATCAACGCATGAGTTCACGATTCGATTTACCAACGGTGAGCAACCCGCTGATGCGCGTCTTTGGTCTGAGCAAAATGGAATGGACACTGACAAGTGTGTTGGATTTGGAACATATTTCGAACCGACCTACAACGTATATTTCGGTCAGTGCTGTCAAGCCCCACTTCACCACACCGGTGTCCAAAGTGTTCTTGATGGACGGTGGCACCATGTCGCGCTTGTTCGCACACCAACCCAATTTCGTGCATACATTGATGGAATCCTCATCAATGAACAGGATTCGTCGGGACAACCCGGTTCGTGTGGTGGAAAGTGTCCGCGCTCGCTTGGGGCGTTTCGATACTCATACACCGGATCGCTCACAGTTCCATCAGTGATTGCTGATGTCGATTGGATCCGGATATCCAACACTGCGAGATATCAAGGTTCCGACTTCCAGATACCAACCGAATCTGAGGTACAGAACGACAACTCAACACTGCTGCTTTACCGATTCAACGAATTAGGTGCTGTAAGCATTGTGAGTGAGGCTGGCAATATCGTCGGTGTATTTGGCGATGGATTCCCAGGCGCCACCACGCCGACTATTGTCGAGCACTGTATTGGGGATGTAACCGGCGATCGCAATGTCGGTGGTGATGATCTCGGGGTGATGCTTTCACAATGGGGTGATGTATCCCCAACGACGACCACCGACTTGAACAGTGATGGATATGTAAACGGGGCTGACATTGGCTACCTGCTCAACGGGTGGGGTGAGTGCCCGCAATAAGGCGCAGTGGTCCGTGACATAGACAAATGGCCGTATTGATCAATTACAATTATTGGTCTGTATCCATTGTTAGATAATTGGCACATTCATGTGGCATGGCTTTGTCGTTACGCGGTTTAATCCCGTTCGTGCTCACCGACCACTTCCCAAGCACCCACGCCACCTGGATCGATGCGCAACTCACCATCGCCGAAGACGGCGAGCGTGCCGCCAGTGCCGGTGATCTCGCCGGCATTCCGCGCGCTCACGGAGCTCGCGCCGCATTGCGTCGTCATGTGATGGAGCGGTACACGCAGGCGCTCAGCGCGTATGTCTCCGCGAGTGGTTTGCGTGACTCGGGCGAGCGTGATGAATTGGTCTCTGGTTTCTATGTCGGCCCTATGGCTGATGACGCATTCTTTGCGCGCTGGCGTGGCAGCGGGATGCCCCTTCGCCGGTGGCTCATGAATGCCATGAGTTTCCATTGTCGCGGCGTGCGCAGAGATGTGACGCGCGAGCGTGGGCGCATGTCCACTGATGGTCCAACAGAGCTACGCGCTGCTGAGACTGCAAGCCAAGACGCGGCCGCCGCGTTTGATCGTGCGTGGGCTTTAGCGATTGTGAATGAGTCGTATGCGCGTGTGCAGGCTGAGCTTGTCGATCGCGGCCGCGAACATGATGACGCCATTCTGCGCATGCACCTGATTGACGGCATGCCGTACGAGGACGTAGCGCGCGCGATCGGACTCTCCCGCACGGAGTGCTTCAACGCCACGCGTCGAGTTGCAGCCGCGGTGCGCGAGTCGGTGAAAGAGATCCTCCGCGAGGAAGGCGTGCCAAACTCTGAACTCGAGCAGGCGGTTGCCGAGGTACTTCGGCTTGTCGGCGGGGAGTGACTGTGCGAGACAAAGTGTGCCGAACCGAGATTCCGTGGAATTCGCAACGAACGCGCGTGCGATTGGTGGCTTCGTGCGGTGGATGACAAGGGATATTGATAGTCAACGAGCGGATCGAACAGTGAGAGTGCCGCTTTCGGGCGCGCAGGCGGCGGCGCTGCTACGGATCGGCGGGGAGCCGATGCGTGAGACCGAGCGAGCGGATGGCGGGACGAATGGCATGATTGTCGGCGTGGCCGCCCATGGATCAATGGCTCACCAAGCCCCCGCCAGTCGCGCGGCGGGCAGGATCACCCTTGCTGTCCTGGGTCTCATGGGCTTCTCGGTACTGGTTCAGGTCAATTCCGAGCAAGTCCCACCGAATGCGCCGCAATCCAGCGGCTTAGTGGGACGAGCGCCAGATACCGGCGCGAGCCACCTACACGACACACTCCAGGGACACCACAAGATGTTGAACAAGATCACAGGCGTCACCGCAGCAGCGGTGGTTGGAATTGCAGCGACGGTAGCGGGGGCGCAGAGTGCGGCGGTGCAGTGGAAGGTGGAGGATGGGGGAAATGGGCATTGGTATCAATTCAACCCAAATCATGTGAACTGGGCGGTCACTCGGTCGGCCGCGATGGTGGCGGGCGGGGACTTGGCTTGTGTCGGCAGTCTGTCGGAGAACGCATTTGTGCGCAGCCTGATTCCGACAGGCGACGCTGGTTACCTCGGTGCGATTCGAACCTCGACTGGATGGCAGTGGGTTTCCGGTGAAGCATGGAACTATGAGAAATGGAATCCCGGCGAGCCAAACGGCTCGACTGTAGGTGAGGTTGTTTGGCTCGAGCGCGATTCTGGTGGATGGAATGACCACACCCAGGCGAATAGCATTCAGGGCTCTATTATCGAATGGTCCGCCGACTGCAACAACGACAACATCATCGACTACGGCCAATGCCACAACGGCACGCTGCCCGACTACAACACCAACAACATCCCCGACTGCTGTGAGCGCGGAGAAACGTGCGTTGTTGGCGGCTATCCAATGCAGTGGCGGGCGGAGGACGGTGGCAACGGCCATTGGTACCAAGTCACTCAGGTCAAGCGCGGCATCTGTTGGGAGCAATTCAGGGATCAGGCTGTTCTGCTGGGTGGCTACCTCGCAACGTCCACAAGTGCTGCTGAAAACGCGCACATTTACCGGTACGCGATTTGGCATGATGCGCAGACTGTTCCCCACACATATCTAGGGGGATTCCAGTCACCCGATGCATGCGAACCAGATTGTGGTTGGACATGGGTTACAGATGAGCCGTGGGTCTATTCGAGCTGGGCTGACCTTGGATGCTGCACGTACGACGAGGATGTACTCGAACTTTGCAGCGGGATCGGTGGTTGCGGTGGGCGTTGGCGGGATGATCGTGCATGCCTCCCAGAATCCATTGATGTTCGAGCGGTCTATGAGTGGTCCGCCGACTGCAACAACGACAGCATCGTCGACTACGGCCAAATCCTCACCGGCCAACTCGCGGACTACAACACCAACGGCATCCCCGACATCTGCGAACAGCCACAGTGCCAAGACGCGGACATCACCAACAATCAGATCATTGACGGTGCGGATCTTGGTGCACTGCTCGCGTTCTGGGGACCCGTCAACCCAGTGCTGCCACAGGCTGACGTCAATCGAGATGGTCAGGTCAATGGCGCAGACATTGGCATCCTCCTCTCGCACTGGGGACCATGCCCCTAAGCACAGTCCCAGCCCAGCTGGCGCCTGACCTATCCTCAGCGCCACGGTGGAAACAGATCACTTCCCAAGCACCCACGCGACATGGATCGACGCGCAGTTAACAATCGCCGAGTGTGGTGACGTGGATCCGGTGCATCCGATGAACTCCAGTGCGGCCGCCTCCGCGCGCGCTGCTCTGCGTCGACACCTCATGGAGCGCTATTACGACGCGCTGCGAATCTATGTGCGGACAAGCGCGCTGGTTCGCCTTGGCGAGCCAGAGGAAATCGTTGCGGAGTTCTTCGTCCGGGCGGTCGATGCTCCGGATTTCCTGCGGCGCTGGCGCGATTCAAAGATGCCACTGCGTCGATGGATGATGAACGCCATGGCATTTCATTGCCGAGGTGAGTTGCGCGATCAGAATCGGTCGCGCGGTCGAATAGTGGGTGGCGATGGCCTAAATACACTGAAATCCGACGCTGTTGATCCAGCGCGCGCCTTCGACCATGCGTGGGCTGTGGCGCTGGCAAACGAAGCGATGTCGATTGCCATTACCGACGCTGATGAGCGTGGTCGACCAAATGATGCGCTGGCTTTTCGCTTACACGTCATTGATGGGATGTCCTATCGATCCATCGCCGCGCAACTTTCTATGAGTGTTGCACAGGCCGAACACGCCGCGCGCCGGGTGAGCGACCGCATGCGCGAAGCCGTGCGTGAAATTTTGCGCGAAGAAGGAGTACTTCCACATGCGATGGATGCTGCTCTCGCTGAAGTACTGCTACTTGTTGACGAGGCTGCGGGTGAGCCATGACCGAGCATCCGAAGGTCACTGATCAAACCGCGCGCCCACATGTCGGCGCTCGGCCACTTCGTTGGTCGGCGGTGGTGGTATCACGCGGGCTGAAGGCTGGTGTGATGGATTCAACACCCCACCCACGCTCGACGCACACAGGGCCCGCGGCTGCAGTGTGTGCAATCCTTGGAGCCTCTCTCCTTACCGCGGGGGCGGTTCTTATGAAACCAGTGGAATCTTCAGGAATTTCCCCGCGGATTGACGGTGCGAACGGCTCTATCGACCCTCACCAGGAGTCAAACATGAAGACGTTGCACCCATTCCGGACAGCAGGCGCCCTCGGCGCACTCGCTGTGACACAGATCGCACTCGTTTCCGGGGCGAGCGCGCAAGCGACCGCTGTGCAGTGGAAAGTGGCGGATGGGGGTAATGGGCATTGGTATGAGCTTGTTGCTGTTCCTGGCGACGGGGTGAACAGAATTCCTTGGGGCATTGCGCGGACGCGATCTGAACAGTTGGGTGGACACTTAGCCACCATTAATGCTCCTGAAGAGTCCGGGTTTATCTGGTCGAATTTCAATGATCGCTTTATTGATACGGTCTGGGGATCACCTTGGTGTTGTTGGCTCGGTGGATATCGCGTCAGTGGACAGACATTTGCTTGGGTTACTGATGAACCGTATTCGTGTGATTCCATGCCATGTGGGTGGCCATGTGAGGGTGGGGGCGAGAATGCGCTCTACACAGGAACTACGACTGGCCCAAATATTTGCGTTGACTATCACTACGACTCATTTCAAGGTGGCAAGCCCAGTTACCTTGTTGAGTTCGAAGCCGACTGCAACGCCGACAACATCGTCGACTTCGGCCAGTGCCTCGATGGCTCCCTGCCTGATGCCAACGCAAATAACATCCCTGATTGCTGCGAACAAGGCATTCCATGCTCGCCTTGCTATGCCTATGACCTCAATCCCACCGGCATCGTCGACGGCTCAGACCTCGGCGCCCTCCTCGCCTTCTGGGGTCCGGTGAGCCCGGCGTTCCCCCGCGCCGACATCAACCGCGACGGGTTCGTGAACGGTGCCGACCTTGGCATCCTGCTTGCAAACTGGGGCCCGTGCGGACAGTAACAGTAACAGTAACAGTCGGTATCTCCATCAACCCATCACTGTACAGACTCCCTCGCGGCGTAGCACCTATTGAGGCGCTGGAATCGCCGCGGGGGATTTCTCTACCGACACAGGCGCCACGGCTGTTGGCGCTGCCGGCACCTCCGCCGGCTCCCGCCCCGGCATGTCATTCCTCGCATTATTCCCAACAAACGCCGCCACTGCCAAAATGAACGCCGCGCTAATCAATCGCCCGTAACGCTTCATGAAGTGCTCGAACGATTCCTTGATGCGCGCCGATACCCCTGGGTGCACCGTCTCCACCACCGCAGGGATCAAGCCGGGAATCAACGCGATCACTGCAAACATCACAATGCCGATCACTCGTTCGCTTGATTCTGGAACTTGCAGGGCTTCGTGACCCGCTGCGGTCACGATCGGGAAGATCTTGGGATGCAAACCATCGCAAGCAAATCCAAGGAGTCCCCAACGAATCGCTCGTTCGGTGGTTGACACATCAATACTGCCATCAAAGCGCTTGGTGATCGCTGGAAATTTCAACTTGAACCAATGAACGATTCGGTGTTTGAGACTTCGCTCCTCCTGCTCGGGGGTCTTCTCAATGGGCGCATTCCTGGTGGCGTTCACCAACCGATACATGCCAACAACAAACAGTGCAGACGCAATCGTTGCGCGCACCGTAAACCCAACCCAAGTCCCCTGGTGGTGTTCCTCTGGCATGCTGCCATGCGTCTGCGCAAGCAAGAATCCAATGACCAGCGCAAACGCCAGACCAATGATGGTTCCGATTCCAAATGCCCACGCGAACGTGCGTGGACGCTTCTGATCACTCGCGGCGATAAGTCCAAGAACAGTGATCTCTGGGGAAAGGAGCACGGCTACTCCAAGTGATGCAAGAATGGCGTAGTAGTTGTTCATGGTGATTCGATAGTGTTTAGTAGATGTGTAACGTTGCGCGCGCTTACGACTTACTCAGGAACGCCGTGAGTTTCGCACGAGCCTCTGGTGTGTGACGCAATCGAACAAGGTGTGCGCGCCCTGC
>JBBAOD010000029.1:0-528 GCA_040401635.1 Phycisphaerales bacterium | reverse complement strand
CTCTGCCGCAACCGCCTCGTCCCAACCGCGCGTGTAGCCAATGTGAACGCAATCAAAGCACGCGTCGGCGTGTGGGCTTGGGGGTACTGCGGCACGTGCTGATGCCAAGGCTGCCTCCATACGCGCGGCGTCCCGTGGCGAAATCGCCTGCCGGGGCGCGTGTTTGCTTGCAAATCCAGGTGTGGCGGAGGGTGCAGCGTGTTGCGCGCGAATCCAGCGCTTCGCTTCGTCGATCATCTGTGCCTGGGTGCTTCCTGCAGGCAAGATGCACGCAAAGAGCCCCGCTGGAACGTCTGCACACTTCCATGGTGCGCCATTCGCGGTAGCAACCATGGCCGCCTTTGGGTCAATCCGAGCTGGCAACATTTGTGTTCCGCCCCATCCCGGGCAAATGCACAAACCGCACTCCGGTAAGCCAACCATCCACGGCTTCTCACCTTCCGCTGGAAGTGTGCCAACAAGTGCATCGCAATGCATGGCAAGTTCAAGGCCGCCGCCAAGAGCCGCTTTATGAATCACCGCCACACT
>JBBAOD010000028.1:4082-17373 GCA_040401635.1 Phycisphaerales bacterium | reverse complement strand
CGACGGCAGGTACTGGGATGCAAGTGCCAGATGCTGCATCAAACAGCGGAGGCGCGATCGCGGCGTGATCGCTGCGATGGATTGGTCGCCTCTCTATCTCTGCGCGTCAAGAGGCGCCCGACACATCGCCAGTAAATCGATTGTGCATGGCAATCAATCGACCATACTCCCCGCGGTCCGCCTCGCGAACAGCCATGAGATATTCATTGCGGATGGCACTCACGGATCCGATCGTTGCTTCGGGCCACTCAACGGGTGCCTCTCCGTGCCGGCGCAGCCAGATGTTCGCTAACAGCCGAGCCCACCGCCCGTTACCGTTCTGAAATGGGTGTATGCGGACCGACGCATGGTGCAGCCGCGCAGCCTGCTCACTCAATGGCATTGTTGATTGATGCCAGGCAGAAAGGTCATCGACCAATCCGTGCAGCTCTATCGCAATCATGTGCGGCGCTGAACCAATGTTCAGGTCACGACGACGCGTTACTCCCGCCCAAGTCCACACGCGTCCAAACATCTGACGATGCAACTTCAGCAGCCATTCAATTGTAAACGGCGCAAGGCGCGGCGACGGGCGAGCCGTTAAATACCGCACCATCGCTCGCCGGATATTTTCTGACTCGGCGGCATTGAGCACGGCAACGGTGCGAATCTTTCTTAAACGCAGACCAGATAGGTCATCGATCGCCGTTTGACCCGGAAGCAGCGGACCGAACATCGTCATGCAGACCAGAGACGCTTTCTCGAACCGCGCAAAAGATCATTCGTGGTTCGTTCGATCAACCGCTGATAGTCCACCGCATCGACTGCCTGGCCCTCGAGCGCGCTGGTGCCTTGCACCATGCGCGCGATCTGCTCAGCCTTTGCACGCGCCTGCGCCCGACGAAACTGATCTGGGTCCACGGCGGCAAAGCCAATGGGCGTGCCGAGCGCTTCCGCGACGGCGGCGACGTGGGCGAATGATGCCTGTGCCGCACGACCACCGAGGATGCGCTTGACGGTTGGTTCCTTGACACCGCTCCGCGCCGAAAGGATCGCGATCGGCATTCCGATCGACTCACGGCGGGACACCAACTGAAGCAAGGTGGTTTCACTGTTCATGATATAAGGATACTATAAGATCTTAAATATTCAAATAAAGATCATAAACGGACTAATCTTGACCACTCGGTTTGATCTTCCGCCATGGCGCGCCACGACCGAGCACCGTACCACGGCCCCGCTTCCCCACCCCAAGTTCGGCGAAAGCGCAAGCAGAATTTGAATGAACGTCACCGCCCCGTAAACGGCGCGGTCCCCAGTTCCACACCTGGATTCTTCTGGGTGAAGTAGCGCATCGGCCACTCGTCGGAGAAGAGCACCATCGGGCGGCCCTCGTGGTCTTCGGCGAGGCTTGCGTCAGCGAAGACCTCCGGATGGAAGTCCGCCGGTGCCCCGTCCTTCTTCCACCAGCGCGCTAGCTTCCAACGCGTCGGCTCAAGCCGGCATTCCGCGCTGTACTCGCTCTCCATTCGATACTGCAGCACTTCAAACTGCAGCGGTCCAACCGCAGCAAGAACGGGGCGCCGCACCATGCCACCCGGACCGCTGAGCATGTGGTACTGCCGCACCACGCCTTCTTGCAGCAACTGCTTCAGACCAAGCGCGTACTTCTTGGCATTACCAGCGCTCGGATTATGAATGTACGAGAAGCACTCCGGCACAAATGACGGCATCTCGTTGTAGCAAATGCTTCGATCCGTGGTGAGCGTGTCACCGATACCAAGCGAGTCATGGCCAACGATTCCAACTACGTCGCCGGCAAGCCCTTCGTCCACCGTTTCACGATCACGCCCAAACAGGCGCTGCGCGTTGTTGAGCTTGATCTTGCGACCACTCTGCACGTGAAGAACCGTCATTTCACGCTCGAATCCACCGCTCACCACGCGCACAAATGCAATGCGATCGCGGTGGCGCGGATCCATATTCGCCTGAATCTTGAACACAAAGCCGCTGAACGCTGGATCCTCAGGCATCACCATGCGGTCGCCAGAGCGCCGCGGACCGGGGCCCTGCGAATGCGCTAAGAAACCGTCGAGCAATAACTGCACGCCGAAGTTATTCATAGCACTTCCAAAGTAGACCGGCGTGATCTCGCCACGCTGTACGCGCTCTTGGTCAAACGAATCACCAAGGCTGCCCAGTAGTTCAATCTCCTCGCGTGCCTTGGCATACACATCTGCATCGATCTTTTGAACGATGAACGGATCGTCAATTCCCATGACCTTCACCGGCGCGGCCTGCGCATTCTTCGCGGCGCGCTCAAAGAGGTGAACCTGCTTCTCAAGACGGTCATACACGCCACGAAACTCTGGGCCATTGCCAAGCGGCCAATTCACCGGAAACGGCGCAATGCCGAGTGCCTTCTCCAAGTCATCAAGCAACTGCAGCGGCTCGCGCGTGGGGCGGTCGCACTTATTCATGAAGGTGAAGATCGGACCACCGCGACGGCGGCACACTTCGAACAGTTTGCGCGTCTGCGTCTCAATACCCTTACCGGCATCAATCACCATGATCGCGGCATCGACGGCCGTGAGCACGCGGTAGGTGTCCTCACTGAAGTCATTGTGGCCCGGCGTATCAAGAAGGTTGATGCGAAAGTTGTCGTAGTCAAACTGCAGCACCGTGCTAGAGATGGAGATGCCGCGCTGGCGCTCCAGTTCCATCCAGTCACTGGTGGTGGCGCGCTGGTTCTTGCGCGCGGTGATCGAGCCGGCTAACTCAAGCGCTCCGCCATAGAGCAGCAGTTTCTCCGTAAGCGTGGTCTTGCCGGCATCCGGGTGAGAGATGATGGCGAACGTACGACGAGGAAGCGTGGCGGAAGACATGGAGGGAGCCAATGGTACGGC
The DNA here is from genome assembly GCA_040401635.1 of Phycisphaerales bacterium. GTDB lineage: Bacteria > Planctomycetota > Phycisphaerae > Phycisphaerales > SM1A02 > UBA966. The sequence continues at coordinate 14,488 of JBBAOD010000028.1, read as the reverse complement.
TCCTTGGGGCAACTGTTTCGGCGCGATTCCACGGTCAATCGACGACGGCACATGGACGCGGTGCGCCCCGTACCACTACGGGCACTTCGGGCAGTCGCTCGGAAACTTCAGCGTGGCGTTGTACGGGGCACATACAGCCGAACTGCAGGACAGCGTTGGCCAACAGCTGCAATCTTGGAGCGAGTCACAGATCTCAGAGTCGCGGGAACGCTGCAAGGCACTGATCGATAGGTACACGCATGTGGATGCTGGGTCGCACGTGGCCGAAGTGGTCACCTTAAAGAAGGCCTTCTGCCCTGCCGCACAGGCCGGGAGAATGCAGGTTGGCAAGGCCGCTTCAATACACATCTTCCCAACGTTGTACTTGTCACTCCGGGTGGTGAGGCCGTCGGACCAGAAGGCCTCGACTTCGTAATACAGGCACCCGATGGTTTCATGGTTTGGATCCGGCATGGCCAAGGCAATCCGTGCAAGCTTCAACGATTCTGGAGTGGAGTATCCGGCCGTGAGAAACCGCGCTAGCACCATTTCCAATTGTTCATCATCAGCAGCTTTTTGCGCGGCAGCTGTATCCGCCGCCGTGATTACTGCGGCGGGCGCGCTCACTGGACGCTCTGCCTGCGCCACGGCAAATGGCATGAGTAAGCCATTGAACAACACCAATGCCACCACCGTCCCACCAAAGCGGAACGCACAGACGGTTCGTTGAATCGTCCGAATTGCAGTCGATGTCATGTTGTATCCCCCAGTGCGAGCACTTTGGTGCTCTGTGTTTTGCCGTCACAGCGATTACAGATCGTAACCGTCGGTCCGACACTTCAGAAGGTACCACATCCATGAGCGCAGGGAGCGCGCGCCAATGGAACAGGACCGGAAGCATCCGCGATTCCTGCACAGAATCGGTCATCGCCGCCCACCACCACCGCGCCCGACGCCCATGCGCATACCGCCACCACCGCGACCATAGCCGCCGTAACCGCCAAATCCACCACCGTAGTAGCCCCCGTAGTAACCGTTGCCTGGCCACATGCCCATCCAGGTGTAGTGCGGATTCTGACCGCCGACCATGCCGTAGCCGAACATGCTGTAGTTGCGCGTCTGTCCGCCGCCGGTATAGCCACTGACTGGACCGCCGCCGTGCTCGTACTTGGCGTAACCATCGCGATCCTCATAGCGCTGGTATCCCGATGGATTTGAGTAGCTACCGTTTCCGGCGTCTTCATCCGAGCGAACAATGCCACGAGCGCCGGTGTATCCACTCAGTTCACCGTAGCCACGCTGACCGTTGGACCATGTGGAATTTTCGTTGGTGGATCCATTGCGTTGATCCCAACCGCCACCGTTCCACGTCCCACCGCGCGCGTATTGCGACGAGTTTTGACCAGCGTTTTCTGGCTGCAATCCTTCATTTCGATCAGCGTAATTTGTTTCACCGCGCGCGAACGCGCCGCGCGGGCTGCCGTCGAAATTGTGATTCGGATCCGGGCGGAAGTCATCCATCGTGGATGATCGGGCATTTGCTGCTGCGGCGGCTGACCCGTCGCGCTCTTGAAATTGACTTGCGGACTTATTGCTCGTCATCGCGCCCGCGCTGTTCGCAGCACCTGCCACAGCATTCGCGGAACCATTACCGGATGCCCTGCTCCACCCACCGTCTGCGCGTGCGAAACTCTGCGTTCCGCGCTGCTGCATGATCTGGCCATCACGGGTCGCGGACACATCATCATTGACACCGCCCGCGTGTCGCCACTGCGCTGTGTTTGCGGTATTCGCCGCAGTGTTCCCCGCAGGTGCACCCGCACCCGCCCGGGCGGATGCCGCTTTCGTGAACTGATTGATGTCCCCCGCTGCAGCCGCGCGGTTGTAACTGCGCGCCGCATCGCTCCACCCGCGGCGATATGCGCCGCTCCAATGATTCATCCACCATCCATCAGTGCCGCGCCAACCCCATGGGTGATAGCCCCAATGCCACGATCCGCCATAGCCCATGCCCAATGCATAACCAAGTCCAAAGGAGCGTCCTGGTCCCCACCAACCGTTGCACGCCCAGGTCGGTGCGCATTGCAATCCGTACTCGCCCCAACCGGGCGCAGTCTCGTACATCCAGCCGGCGTAGCCGAAATTCGGCCAACTTCCGTAAGTTCCTGGGTAACCCAAGTAATCATTGCCAGCCACGCCCGGCGCCGTCATGCCCGCTGTTGCGAAACCCGTTCCATAGGAAACGATTCCGTTGTTTGCATAGCTATTCATATAGCCAGCCGTGAATCCAAAGGTCACCGTGTCGGCCGTTGAACCCATGACGCGAACGAAGGTCACTCCGTAGACCGGTGAGCTCGGCGGCATCACATACATCAACTGCGGTACTGCATCGCACAACGCCCACGGTCCGTTGGCCGCGTCGGAAGTGAACCACGCTGCATCTTGACACAGGTAGTACGAGCCCTCACAGAGAATCAGTGGCGAACTGGCGTTACTTGCCCAACTCAAACTCGTTCCATCAATGGCCACAAATCGCGCAGGACCACCGATCGTGGAGAGCGATGCCTTTGCCTTCGATCGATCCAGCGTTGCTACATGCGGAACAGACTGCTGGTAGATCGCGTCATTTGCTGCAGATGTTCCCGGCACTGCTGCCAAGACATTGCCCCATGTGCCCTTTGGATCAATCGCTGCAAACGATGTCGGAAGCGCTGATGGCTTGAGATAACTCCACGGGCCGTTCATCAGATCACCGCTTGTGAACCAACGGCCAGATGCAAGCAGGTACCACGTGTTCGATGCGGTAGCAGTGAAGAGGTCGCAATTCGCATTTGAAATTGCAAAGAGCCCGTCTGCTACCTGCGCTAAGTTGGGTGCGCCATTGATCGATACAAGGCACAGCGGACTGGTGCTAACGACGATTTCCGGCACTTGGGTTGGTACCGAAGCAGTTGGCGCAGACGATCCAGCAACAGCCGTACTTGACCCATCCGCTTGTACTGCCGCGGTGCTGCGCGGCAACGCTGCATTGATGGCGTTCGCTACCGAATCAGCGGGCGCAGCGCCACTCACGAAAGGCCCGTTGAAACTTGCAGCCTGCATCCAGGTGCTCGCGCCGACACGCGTAAACCACGTCTTGCTTGCGGAGTCGAATGCCAATAGCGACGGCGTGTTCTGCGCAATGCCAACACCCGATCCGACATCACGAAGTACTGGCGCCCCATCAAGAAGCAGCAACACGGCAGGATGATCAATGACCCGAATCACCGGCGCTGCGTTGCCAATCGGCGCCGAGTCAGCTTGCAGCGATGTCACCTGCATATTCTCCAGCACTACTGAACGCTGAATGGTGAACGTTGCGCTGGCAAGCATCTGCTGCAGTACCGCCGTGGTGGCAGTGGAATCTTGGCTACCGGCCAGTTGCACGCGCGTCACTTGCATGCCGGAAACCTGAATGAGACCAGCGGCCAGGTCATTGTCAAGTGTGGCGCTGAAGGACATCGCTCCATAGGTGCGCTGCGCGCCCGGCGTTGCAATCCGGAACGCGGCGCGACCCGTACTGGCCGTGCCAATGATGGACTCGAACTGCGGTGTGTACAGGGTGTACACCGCACCATTTACTGACGCGATCTGCGGCCAGAATGTCTCACCGTTATCTTGATCGGGCGCGGGCGGCAGGTTGTCGGGATGGGTGAGCCCAGGCGCAAGCGAGTAGTCGCCAGCAACTTGCGCGCTGCCGTGGCCAGCCACGAGGCACAACATCGCAAATGCAGTGGCGGCGGACATAGAGGAACGGTGCGTGGGATTTCGCATCGCCTCATGGTATGTACCCATAGGCATGGATGGCATCGGGGCGAGAACCCGTGGCGAACTGCTCATTTCATACCTGAAAACCTTGGTATTTAATCGGCTCTGCGCCCCCGGACGATCGCGGCTCGGTCGGGGCGACCGGGAGCATTCTTAACGGAATTCAGACAGTGCGCAGCCATGAATCCACGAAAGCGCGAAGTACCGTTCGACGGTCGTTTTGGATTAGATGAGAGCACACATGAGCGAACCGATCAAATCTATCCCTGATGGAGTCGTTGTGGTCCTTTCGGGCCGCCTCGATTCGAAGAATGCTGCCGAGACGCTCACCATGATCCGTGCAGCCATGAGCCCGAGTGCGAAGCGAGTGGTCTTTGACCTGACCGCAATGGTGTTTATGGCGTCGGCAGGTCTCGGTGTGCTTGTACAAACGGCAGGACTCGCAAAAGCCAATGGCGGCAGCGCTCATCACGTTGGCGCTAGCCCCGCCATCATTCAGTTGCTGCGGATTGCCGGGTTGGGATCGGTGATCACGCCGTACCAAGTTCAACCCGAGTCAACCAAGGCGCCCGCTTGAACACGTCAGAGCACTTGACGACCTTTCCGGCGATAGCGATTTTCCTCGCAGGACTGGCGTTCTTCTTTCATGGGCTTGACGGCGTCAAGGAATCACTCAAGTCAATGGCAGGACGCTCGCTACGACAGCGAATCGAGCGATTCACCTCCACGGGCGCACTTGCAGCACTGTGGGGATTCATCCTCGGAGCGCTCGCGCAAAGTTCCACAGCGGCGTCGTTCATCGTTACTGGCTTTGTATCGAGCCGTCTGCTGACGCTCCGACGAGCATTGACCATGGTTGCATGGGCCAACCTTGGGACGGTTGTACTCCCCTTCATTGCATCGTTCGATATTCGTACAGTCATCGCGCTGATCCTGGGGGTCGGCGGTCTGTTGGCAACGTTCCGTGCCGGCCGAGAATTCCTACTTCCCGCGTGGCGTGGTCTGTTCATGCTGGGTCTGCTGATGCTCGGCCTGCAATTCCTGAAGGATGCCACGGGCGGAATCCCTGATGAGCCGTGGTTTAGGCAGTTTGCGCAGACCTTGGGCGATTCGCTCGTGTTCGGCTTCGTAGTGGGGATCGCATCGCGCTTGGTGATCCAATCAACATCAGCGATCGTGGTGATCGTTGTGACGTTCGTCAACAGTGGCATCCTCACTGACAGCCAAGCTGCCATGATGGTTCACGGCGCCGGTGTGGGTGTTGGTGCGATGGTGCTCCTTATGGGCCGCAGCTCACATGGCCTACCCCGACAACTGGCGTACTTCCAAGCAATCATCAACTCCGCTGCGGGCGCCATATTGGCGCTTGAAGTGATCACTACAAAGTTCACAGGACTGCCAAGCCTGCTGGACCTGATTCGCAACACCATCACCTCGGACTCAAGCCGCATGCTGGCGGTCGTGTACGTGGTGCAGCAAGCGCTTTGCGTTGGAATTGCCGAACTGTGCGGCAGCCGTTGGACACACTGGCTGAACCGACTCAGCCCGCCAACCGATGCGCAGAATCTTGCAACTCCGATGTACATCGACCAAGGTGCGGGTGTCGATCCCACCAGTTTCTTGGACATGATTGCGCGCGAGCAAGCGCGCATTGTTGAGAAGCTTCCCGACATTCTTGACTGCGTGCGTTCTGATGGCCAACGAACCCTGGCGGAATGCAACCACATGGCGGAGTCATGCAAGTCACTGGGCGCTGAGGTTCATCATGCGCTCCGAGAACTTTCGCAGACGCGGCTTGATCGGCAAGACGCTGAGCAATTGCTGGCGTTGGACATTAAGCAACGCGCCGTCGATCAATTGGTCACCGAGGTCGCACACTTTGCCCGAGCATCACTCGATGAACGCCGAACCAGCGAAACGGGGAGCGACTCCGACGGCAACGCACTGCTGTTTGGGATGACGGAAGGACTGCACTTAGTGCTCTCGCAACTGGTGGAATGCGACCGCAATCGGGTACCGAGCGATGTTGCCATGCTGCTGATGATTGTCAGCGACCGCGGCGACCTCATGGAACAACTGCGGGCAGACATCGCAGCGTCAACGTCACGCGGCGCTCGACCAGGACTGCAGTACACGCTGGCACTCTTCGAGCGGGCGATGTGGCTGGTTGGAAAGGTGGCTCCGGCGAATGGCGCCGATGAGCTCGACGATACGAATGGCATTGGTGGCAGCGGCGGGACCGGCGGTACTGACGGCACCGATGACACGCTCAGCAATCCGACCACTCAAGCACCCACCGCGTCTGATTCACTCCAACACGCATAACGGACCGGTACACCCTCGCGTTCCGTTACTTCGGAACAGGTGGAGCAACCGCGGCCTGCACGTGCTCTTTGAAGAACCGAGTAATCAGCGCACTCGAACCCTTGGGGTATTCGTGGCCGCCTTCATGAATGACGGTCACCAGTGGCGCGCCCTTGCTCGATTCGTAAAGCGTTGCAGTGAGACCGCCATCAGCGGCCCACGGCTTGCTCTCACTCGTGCACGCATTGGCAGCGCGGACGTTGACGAACGTTCGCTCCTGCCACGAGAATTTCACTATGGGGTCATCCTTACCCGCCACATGAATCACCGGTAACGGTTTGATGTCAGTGGTCGGCTTCAGGTACGCGCCAGCCACCGGTCCGATGGCTGCGAGCGTTGCACCGCGTGTCTGCCACAACAAGTAACTGAAAAAACCGCCATTTGAATGTCCGGCTGAATAGGTGTGTCGTCCATCAAGTTTGTACTCGGTACGTAACGCGTCCACCATGGCGTCGTACAACTTGATGTCACGGTCGCCGTTGTTGCCGGGAGCGGTTTGCCAGCCGGACTTTTTACCTTCCGGATCAACCAGCGGACTCGCGGTCTTCAAGCCTTGCAGATACACCACGATTGCTTCGGGCCAAGCGGCTTCAAATGCCGCAGTTGCGCGCGAATGTACCGCGGTCCCACCGTGACCATGCCAACAGAACACCAGGGGAGTCTCGGCAGTTCGGTTGGCCGCGGGTGGAATGCACACCAGTGCGGTGCGAACCACTCCGTCCACGGTCCATTCCCGCTTGGAAACGCTGGCGCTGTCGCTCGCGGGGCTGGGCGTACCAGTGGTCCGATTCGGCGGTTGCGTCGCAGACGTCGTCGGCGGAGCCACGCACGCGCACACCAACACGATTCCAATGAGTTTCATACGAATATAGTACGTATATCGAAGGTGGGATCACTGCACATCCCGCTTGTAAAACAACACTCATGACCTACTCCGCTCCACGCCCTGCCACCCGCGCCGACCTTCTTGCCATCCTAGCGATCTACAACGCATCGATCCCTGCGCACATGTCCACCGCGGACCTGACGCCGCAACAACTTCCTGCCCGGGAAGCGTGGTGGGACCAGCGGGACCACGCCACGCGGCCGGTACTGGTCGTCGAAGAGTCCGGACGAATCATCGCGTGGGGCGCGTTCACCAACTTCAAAGACCGGGCAGCCTATGCACCCACTGCTGAAGTGAGCGTCTATGTGGATCCGTCCGCCATCGGCCGAGGCGTGGGTAAAGCGATGCTTGACGCACTGCTCGCACGCACCACCGAGTGTGGCATTGACCGCGTCATCGCACTCTGCTTCGCTCACAATGAGGCAAGCGTGCGCCTATTCGGCTCGCGCGGCTTCACCGAGTGGGGGCGAATTCCAGATGCCTGTGATATGCACGGCGTTCGGAGAACGGTAGTGATGCTTGGAAAAATCACGTAGTAACTGCAGTGATGACCCCGCCAACCGCAGTGACGCATGAGCTCCAAACAACAGTCACTCTTCCACGCGCGCCACAATTCCATCCGGTAGCGCATCCAGGAACATTCGTCCGTAACGCTTGGTGATGATGCGTGGGTCCAGTACCACCACCCTGCCCTCGTCAGTGGAACTACGGACCAACCGACCGAACCCCTGCTTGAAGCGAAGCACCGCGCGCGGAAGTGAGTCTTCCGAGAACGGCTTACCACCGCGCGATTCAATCAATTCATGACGAGCTTGCACGATCGGTCGATCTGGCACCTCAAACGGAAGCCGGGTGATGATCACATTGCGCAACGCCCGACCGCGCACATCAACACCCTGCCAGAAACTAGCGACGCCAAACAGCACGCTGCGTTCATCGGTGCGGAAACGTTCGAGCAATGTATTACGTGGCACACCGATCCCTTGGATGTGCAAGGGGAAACCGTCATCAACAAGCCGATCGGCAATACGCTCAGCGACCGCATTCAGCGTTCGAAAGCTCGTAAAGAGCACAAACGCACCGCCGTCAGTCTCACGGATGTGGCTCAGAACGCGCCCTGCCAATTCATCTTCATAGTCTGGATGATTCGGCTCCGGCATAGTGCGGTCGATGATCAGCGTGACCAAGCGCGCGTAGTCAAACGGACTTCCTAGTTCCAGCGTCTGCGGATCATCGCACCCAAGGCGAATGGCGGAGTGACGAAAGTCGCCGTGGCTCGTCGCGAGTGTGGCGCTAGTGAGTACCACGCCCTTATCTTGTGCAAAGAGATGTTCGCGCAGAATGGGCCCGACATCCACCGCCGCACACACCACGGTGATATTGGGGCGCTCGCCGCCGCGTCGCTTCTTGCCGATCTCCACCCAGTACACGCACCCCGCCAGCGCCTGCGCCAACAGATCACGTGCACCCGTGGCGTGCGCCTCGGCGCGCGCTGCGTAGGAATTCAACTCAAACTGATCAGCTTCATTAGCAATGCGGTCGCGCAACATGCGCAGCGTTGCGGCAAGTTGCAACATCGGTCCGCTCAGGTGATCCCGCACCGCATCCTTGTTACGCATGCGCCCCGATGATTCTGCAAATTCCTCATGCCAGCGCCACAGCGCGTCAAACTGCCTATCCGCAGCACTTTCGCAGTCACGAATGCAGCGAATGGCATCTTCAATAACTGTTTCCGCTGCGTCATCGGAGCGCATCGCGCTCAGATAGCCACGACCAGTGCTCACTTGATAAAGCGTCCGCAAGAGATGCCGAACTCCGCTCTCCGAGAGTCGAATTCCAAAGTTCTCTGCCGCAACATCTTCAATCTCATGCGCTTCGTCAAGAATCACATGGTGGTAATTCGGGAGCACTCCGCCAGTCGCACCAGCGCGGGCGCGCATAGCCAGATCAGCAAAGAACAACGCATGATTGGTAATGAGTAACTGCCCATTCTCCATACGCCTGCGTGCCGCTTGGTAGAAACACTTATCAAAGGTTGGGCAGCGCCGCCCCATGCAATTGTGCGCGTCGCTTTGCACTTGGTCCCACACTTCGCTGCGCGGCAACTGTGGAAGCGTTGCTAACGATCCGTCAGTGGTGTGGTACGCCCACTTCTCAACACGACGGAGGTCATTGCGATCTTCATCATGCGCAAAGAGACGACCCTCACGCTCACTGGCGAGTTTGAGACGGCGCAGACTGACATAGTTGCCGCGACCCTTCACGAGTACCGAACTGAATTCCTCAGGAATCACAGCATTGAGAAGCGGAATGTCCTTTTCAATCAACTGCTCTTGCAAACTGATGGTGTTGGTAGCCACCACCACGCGTTCGCCGCGTTCCACAATGCGCCGGATGGCAGGAATCAGATACGCAAAGCTCTTGCCGACCCCGGTGCCTGCTTCCACAAATAATCGCTGCCGCTCTTCAAACGCGCGCTCTACCGCGCTTGCCATCAGAATTTGCTGAGGGCGCACTTCAAAGCCGGACAATCGCCGTGCGATTGCCCCGGTATCCGAGAGCAACATATCAACAGAGAGTGTCACCCCAATGGCCTTCGCTTTGGCTCGCCCGGCAGACGCGGGTAATTGCGCGGCGTGGCGCGCGTCTTCTCCAGGACCACCACCGTGCCGGTAGCCGTCTTGTGCAAATCAACAACATGCGTGTGCAACTTGTAGAGCGCGGGCTTTGCCTCTTCAACTTCTTCCGCCGCCTTGTCGCCCTTGATCAGGAAGATCGATCCCGCTTCGCGTGCGAATGGAACCGTCAGTTCCACCAATACATTCAGCTTTCCAACCGCACGCGCCACCACCGCGTCGTACTTGGCACGGTGGTCGTGATGATCCTGCCCCGCCGTCTCAGCGCGATCATTCAAAATGCGCGCATTGGAAATACCAAGCGCCGCAATGGTTTCCTTGATGAACGCAGCCTTCTTCCCGGTGGCCTCAAGCAACGTGAATTGCACTTCGGGCATCACAATGGCGAGCGGGATTCCTGGCAGTCCGCCACCAGAACCAATATCAATCACCGTCTTTGCTTCAGCGCTGGCAAGAAATGGCACCAACGTCAGGCAGTCTTGGATGTGCCGCACCCACATGGTTTCCGGTTCAACAATCGCGGTGAGATTGAATCGAGCGTTCGCTGCTCGAAGCGCTTCCAGATAAGCGCGCAACCGCTCTGCATCACCAGGCTCCAGTTCAATGCCCATGGTGGCAAGCGCTTCTGTGACAGCGCCGGGGATTCCAAGAATCGGCGGCAGCGGCGGCAACGGAGACGACGAAGGCAGGTCAGCAGCAGGTGAATTGGTGGATTCAGTATGAATGGCGAGACT
>JBBAOD010000028.1:0-4072 GCA_040401635.1 Phycisphaerales bacterium | reverse complement strand
GACTTATGGGGTTCAGGTGCGAATGAAGTTGCGGGTACAAAGCAAGGCGTCTATCGAATGCATCTTATGCGTCGAGGTCAAAGCCTCTGGAACGCCGGCTCGCCACCGCAAACAGGACGCTGGTGGTGATCCACAGACATACCAGGCTTGAGCCGCCGTAACTCACGAACGGAAGCGTCATGCCAGACACCGGCAGCACGCCGATGGTCATGCCAGTATTCACCATCAATTGCAGGAACACCATAGCACCGATCCCCACCGCAACCAAGCGTCCAAACATGGTTCCGGCGCGCACTCCCACCATGAATGCCCCAAATGCATAGATGGCCGCCAGTGCCCACAGTGCCAGGCCGCCCAGAAGGCCCCAGCGACAGACGATGACCGCAAAGATCATGTCCGTGTGCTCTTCGGGCAATCGGTTGTAGTGGATCAGTGCGCCCGACTCTTGCTTGCCAGAACCAACGATCCCGCCCGCTGCCGCAAGCGTCACCGCTCGGCTCGACTGAAATCCGTTCCCGTTGTTGAGGCGCGTATCGCCAACAATCTGCGCGATCAGGGTGTCAATGCGATCGCGCTGGTGCTTCTTCAAGAGGGGATAGCTGCATGGCGCCAGCGCCAATGCAACGCACGCAATGATCAGCAAGTACTTCACACGCGCACCAGCGGCCAGCAGCATCACTAACAGCACCGGCGCAAAGAGCAGCGCGCTGTCAAGGTCGGGCTGCAAGATGATGAGTGCCACCGGAACAAGCGTCACCATGATGGTGGCGATGATGCCACTGAAGCGCTTCACATTGGCAGTGGTGCGCATCCACGCCGCCATGGCGACCACCCAGGTGAGCTTAATCAATTCGCTGGGCTGAAAGTCCAACGCCCCAAGATTGATCCAGCGGCGCGCGCCGTTGCGTGGGCGCACAATGGAGTCCGGCACAAATGGAATCAACAGCAGCACCAGAAACGCTAAGTTCACTGCAAAGAGGAGCCATGCCCAACGCCGCATCCAACGCCACTGCTGAGCGCCAACAAACGCCGCGGCAAGCATGCCAACGATAAGAAATCCAAGCTGCCGTTGCGCCAGCACTGGCTCAGTGGTGCCAATAGCTGCATAGCCCAGCAGACTCAGGCCCAGTCCAGCCAACACGGGCAACCACGCCCAATGCAACCACTGCCGATCCGCTGTGCGCGTGTCAACCGCGCGCTCACGGCGCAATCCGCGCGCCAGCGAATTGGATACCAGGATGCTCATCCAGCGCCTCCGGTTGGCTCAACTTCATCAGCACCGATTGGCTGCAACGGCTTACGCGCGGGGCGCGATTTCGGATCCCCTTGCAAGTAACCCTCGTCAATCAACGCATGAATCACCTGATTGGCAATCGGCCCCGCAGACTTTCCGCCCGATCCGCCGTTCTCCAGCAGCACCGCCACCGCATAGCGCGGGCGGTGCTCCTGCGCGTCGCCAACCAGACCAACAAACCATGCGTGATTCAATCCAGTAATCGTGCGATCAATCGTTCCGTTGCCATCATCATCAACCTTGAGCGGCGAAGCCTGCGCTGTACCGGTCTTGGCCCACACCATCACGCCGGGCGCATTGATAACTCCCTCCGGCCTGCGATCTTCGTAACTCACATGATTGCCAGTGCCGTGCTGCTCCTCGACTGCCTGCCGCAATCCTTCAAATGCGCGCTCGCAACTATGCGGGTTCAGTTTCAGATCGCCAGTCCGACGTGCCGCACGACCCGGAATCGGAGTGACCAACAACTCCGCATCGCGAATGACTCCGCCGCGCGCCAGTGTTGCGTAGGCGTTGGCTGCTTGCATGGGCGTCCACGCGATCGGACCTTGACCGATACCAGCGATGACTGGAACGATGCGATCGCCCGTTGATTCAATCTTTGCGATTGCCTGCACCGATGGCAGCACACCAGGATGCTCGCCAGACAGGCGATCGCCGACGATGTTGCCCGCTTCGTCCAAACGTGGCTCCCATCGCGCAATGCCGATGTCCAACTTCTGGCCCATTCCAAAGTTGCGATACCAGTCAGTGAGCGTGCGCAGACCCATGCGTTGCGCGATGGTGTAGAAGTAAATGTTGCAACTGCGACTGATGGCCGCTTCCACACCTAGTGGCCCGGAGATGACTTTGCTGTGAGTCAGGTACTTATTCTGCTTCGTATAGATCCAGCAGCGTCCGAACGGATCACCCTCACCAAAGAAGTGTCCGTTGCACTCGATCTCCTCATCGGCCCCAAACACTCCGCTGCGTACCGCGCTCACGTACACAATTGGCTTGATGATCGAGCCGGGCGGATAGGAACCCTCAATAGCCCGGTTCACCGACGGATGGCGCGCCGCACGTACGGCATCATCAAAGTCCTCACCCACGGCGACGGTTGGCCAGGACACCATGGAGAGAATCTCGCCAGTATCGACATCAAGTACCACTGCAGCGCCATTGAGCGGCGCCAAATAGCTCAATGGCATTTGCTTTGGCGTACCGTCGTTGTCCCAGCCATAGTGCCACTGCTGTGCGCGTGCGAGTCCGACTTCTGGCATGAAGAGCGCCTGCACGCGGGCCTGCAGTGCAATGTCGAGCGTCAGTTGTAAGTCTGATCCAAGTACCGGCTCGGTTCGCGTTGTCTCGTTGGTATCAACGCGCTGCGTGGTGCGACCGCGCATGCCACGGAGAAGGTCCTCATAGGTGCGCTCGATTCCGTAACTACCAACCGTGTCATGGCCAGGCCGGTAGCCGCCTAAGTCAACCGAAACGTCGCCTGCGGAACCAACGGTACGAAATGGTCGACGATCAAGATCCTGACGCCACACTTCATGGCGGACACCGCCGATCACATGATCGGCAATACCTTGGACATCAAGCTTTAGTGTTCCGCCTCGCAGCGGTCGCGGCATGTTGGACCGATCCAAGTCGATTCGTGCCGACGCCCACGGATACACACGGCGCGTACTGTCTTGAACTTCAATGGTCCCCGGATGCGCGTCTGCAAGCTTGCGCAGTACGAAAGCGCTAGCGGTTTCAATACCCGATTTGACAACATGCGCCTCGCTCTGCTCCGCGATCGGCTGCGTATCAAACTGCCCCTCAGCATCCTCCCCGTACTTGGCGCGGTCAATTTCAAGCCGCGCCTCCCACACAGCGCTCGCCTTCTTCTCCACGTGCATGCGCACCGAACCCATCTCCGCGGACAACTCATCGCGCGTCATGTGACATACGGTTGCAACCTCGTTCAATACCAACTCCAGCTCCGCTGCAAGCCCCTGTCGCTGCGCCTCAATGCGCTCCTCGCGCTCGGCGGGTCCCAGGCGATTCCACGCCGCGCGACCGACCGCTTTCTTCGCAGCAGCGATCGCTCGCGTATCAACCCAAGCGCCGTTGATGGCGGGATAGAAAATCGCCACGTCGTAACTCGGAACGCTCTCCGCCAGTACACGACCCTTGCGGTCCGTAATCGAGCCGCGCACCGTTGCAAGAAGCGTGCTACGGTCGAGCCGGCTGTCCGCCAGTGCGCGCTGCTGACTTCCCATGACCACGGTGAGACTGAAGAGCCGCGCTGCCATACCGCCGAGAACCACCGCGAAGACAACGCCAACGACAAGCATCCTCCGCTCAAACATGGAGGTGCCGCGAAGTGACGATGGGCGATCCGATTCCGAAGCCATTGGTCGTCCTGACCGTGGTGAATCTGCGTTGTGGAGCGAGGCTCCACGATCCGCGCAGCGTCCTGCCGTGCGGGTCCCCGCGGGCGGGACATCTTGACGCGCAGAGCGTACCATTCCCCCCCCTATGGACGCAGGAATTGTCGGTCTACCGAATGTCGGAAAGAGCACGCTTTTCAACGCCCTCACGGCGGCAGGAATCGAGGCTGCGAACTATCCGTTCTGCACCATCGAACCGAACGTCGGAGTGATCACCGTGCCGGACCCGCGGCTCGGAATCCTGCGCCAGCACATCGAGAGCCAGAAGATCCTGCCGGCCATCATCCGCCTTGTGGACATTGCGGGGATCGTCCGCGGTGCCAGCGAGGGCGAAGGCCTTGGCAACAAATTCCTGACC
>JBBAOD010000027.1:17678-18232 GCA_040401635.1 Phycisphaerales bacterium | reverse complement strand
GACACGTTATTGCCGCAACTGCAGTTGCTATCACCACGGCTGGTAGCGCCCATGCGGCAATCAACCACTGGGATTGCAACCTCAGTATTCCAGCCACCACCGCAGGCCTGTTCATCAATGTCCAAACCCGCGTCACCGGAACCACGGGGGCTTCGGTACTGGGCTGGGACCTCAACCTGTACACCACCAGCCCGACCGCTCCTTCGTTGACCATGTACGGCAACATTGGGACTCGCTTCATGCGTACCCCGGGTCAGTTTGGCTACGCAGTCGGCAACTTGCCCGAGGAGCAAGACGTTGGCGCGGTCCAGTTTGCTCAAGGACTCTTCAACCCAGAGGGTGACGCCTACAGCGCGATCTTCAATACGCCTGGCCAGTCCGGCGTCGGCAACTGGAACTTGAACTCGATCAATTACTTTGGTTTCCGATTCGCGGCCAACACTGGCGCCACTCACTACGGCTACGGCCGCATGGACGTCGGAGCGAACGCCAACGTTCGGACACTCAAGTTTATTGTGTGGAATGAGACAGCGGGCGGAGCAGTACAGGTCATG
>JBBAOD010000027.1:16475-17668 GCA_040401635.1 Phycisphaerales bacterium | reverse complement strand
CCGGGCGCGTTGGCACTCCTCGGACTGGCTGGCTTCGGTCGCTCGCGACGTCGCCGCTGAGCCTGTTGCCTGCACGGTTCGCCCTGCGTGCGAACCCAACACACTGATACCCCACGAGGGGCGGCTCAACAGCCGCCCCTCGTTTGCTTCGTACGATGCGGTAACTGATGCACACTCGCCCGGTCCAACGCCTCTTGATCCTCGGTTGGGACGCCGCCGATTGGCAGATCATTGACCCGCTGCTCGCGCGCGGACAGATGCCGAACCTCGCCGCGCTGATTGCGGCCGGAACGCGGGCCAACCTCCGCACCATGGAGCCGAAACTCTCGCCGCTACTGTGGTCCACCATCGCCACCGGCAAGACGGCAGACAAGCACGGCATTCTGAACTTTGTTGAGCCCAACCCATCCGGCGATGGCGTGCGTGTGTCCGCAAGTACCACGCGCAAGACCAAGGCGCTCTGGAACATCCTCACGCAGAATGCACTGCGCGTGCACACCGTGGGTTGGTACGCCTCACATCCTGCCGAACCAATCAGTGGGACATGTGTCAGCAACCTTCTGATGGAGCAGGCGCCCAGTTCCGCGAGCGCGCCTTGGCCACTGATGAGCGGGGTGGTGCATGGTTCGCCAGAGTGCGCCACTGGTATTGCTGCAGCTCGCGTGCGCGTCACCGATATCACTCGCGATGAGCTGAAAGAATTGTTACCCAATGCTGCGCAGGCAGCGCGTGGCGATCACCGCCCGGCAACGCTTGCAAAGGAATTCGCGCGGATGCGGTCTCTGCATCGCGCCGCGATTGAGACGCTGCGCAGTGGGGCGTGGGACTGCGCCATGGTCTTCCATGACACCATCGACACCATCGGTCATCACTTCATGGAGTACCGACCGCCGCGCATGGGCCATGTCAAACCCGCGGACCTGCGTGTCTACGGCGAAGTGATGGACCGCGTCTATCGAATGCATGACCGTTTGCTTGGCGAATTGATGGAAGTCGCCGGCCCGGGCACTTCGGTCATGTTGATTTCTGATCATGGATTCCACTCCGGCGCTGAACGACCAGTGATCTTGGATGTGACCAAGGAAGAGCGCGCGACGCTGGAGAGTCGCTGGCACCGATTGCATGGCGTAGCGATTTTCTCAGGGCCTGGGTTCTGCGCCGGAGCATCGATCGGCGCGCCAACGCTTCTTGAT
>JBBAOD010000027.1:9228-16465 GCA_040401635.1 Phycisphaerales bacterium | reverse complement strand
CCCCACCGGATTGGCGGCGCTTGGGCTTCCTGTTGGGCTCGATATGGATGGCCGTGTTGTTACCGAGGCATTTGCAGTTGCTCCAACGCTCGCCACCGTGCCCAGTTGGGACGATGTTCCTGGCGAGGCGGGCATGCATCCACCAGAGATGCGGCAGGATCCGTTTGAGGCATCCGACGCGCTGCAACAACTCATCGACCTTGGATACATGGCCGACATGGGCGGTGACCATAAAAAACTGGTGGAACTCACGCGCCGAGAGACGCAGTTCAATCTTGGTGTTGTACTGATGACTACGGGGCGGGCTGGGCTTGCGGTGCCCATCTTCCTGAAACTGGTGGCTGAGTTTCCCGGCGAAGTCCGTTACCTTTCGCTCTTGGTGCACTGCCAGCACGCAGCCGGTGATCACGCTGCATCGCTCGCTGCACTGGAACGGTGGGAGCAACGTGCGCCCGGGAATGCAGAGGCTGCGATGCTTCGTGTTGTGTCACTCGTTGCGATTGGCAATGATGCAGACGCTGCTCTGGCGATGCAGGCACTTCTGCTTCAGTACGGTAACACGCCGGACCGGGCACGCCCAATCGCCGACATCTTGGCATTGCTTGGGCAGTGGCAGGCTTCCAGTGAATATGCAGCGCGCGCCGTGGAGCATGATCCGAACGCGCCGGAGCCGCGGCTCTCTGCAGCGCGTGCGGCGTTGGAACTTGGTCACTATGAGCAGTGCGCCGAATACTGCATGGACGCCACTGAACGCGACATGGCAATCCCTGAAGCGCACCATCTGCTCGGCGCGGCACTTGCGTGGGCAGGTGCGTTAGAACATGCGGCGCAGAGCTTGCAGATTGCTCTGAAATTTGCGCCGAAAAACCGTGAATCTTTGGCATTTGCGGCGGAAGTAGAGCGTGCGCGCGGTAACTCGGCTGCAGCGGCGGAGTTACATGCTCGACTTGTTGAGTGCCCCGAGCATGACGCGGACCGCTCCGCGTCCACGCAACTGAATCGTCACTCAGCACGCCATGCCCAAGCGTGGAACGAACGCGAGCGCTCATGACAACATTCGCACTCATCATCTACTTGTTGTACAGCGCGGTTGCAGGAACGGAAGCACCCAAGCCACTGTCTCAGTCCGAGGCAACGGCAGCATTGGAAGCAGCCGTCAAGCGGATCGCGGATCAATCACGTGCGGAGCGAGCGGCCGAACTCAAGTCGGGCATACTCACCGTTGCCGGCGCACGCATGCCTATATGGGCTACGCAGTTTGGTCCCAAGTCAAAGGACGGAACTCGACCACTATGGATCTCCATGCATGGCGGCGGCGGCGCGCCCGCGCAGGTGAACGATCAGCAGTGGGACAATCAGAAGCGTCTCTATCAGCCCGCTGAAGGCGTATACGTTGCACCACGCGCGCCGAGCAATGAATGGAATCTCTGGCACCAAGCCCCGGTCGATCGACTGTTCGAACGGCTCATTGAAGATTTGGTGATGTGCGAACGCGTTGATCCGGATCGCGTGTATCTCATGGGATACAGCGCGGGTGGTGATGGTGTGTATCAACTGGCGCCACGCATGGCAGATCGGTTTGCGGCCGCGTCGATGATGGCGGGGCACCCCAATGACGCGCGCCCGGAAGGGCTTCGCAATTTGCCGTTCGCCATTCATGTTGGTGGCGATGATGGTGCGTTTGATCGCAACAAAGTGGCTGCACAATGGGGTGTCATGCTTGACGCGCTGGCACAATCGGACCCGGGCGCCTATGTGCATCAAGTAGAAGTGCATGCAGGAAAGGGGCATTGGATGGACCGCGAAGACGCATCGGCCGTGCCGTGGATGGCGAAGTACGCGCGCAACGCGCGACCGTTGAAAGTGGTCTGGGTGCAGGACGATGTCACGCATCCGCGCTTCTACTGGCTTGCTGTTGATGAACCAAAGCAAGGTCAGCGCCTAGTGGTCACGCGACAAGGGCAAGAGATCACTATTGTGGAAGCGCCACCAAGTGTGGCTGTGCGCATATTGCTTGACGACACCATGCTGGATCTTGATCAGGATGTTCGTGTAACGCAAGATGGCAAAGAACTCTTTGCGGGGCGAGTGCCGCGCTCCAAGGCAGTGATCGAACGCACGTTGCAGGATCGCTATGACCCCAAAGCGGCGTTTACGGCGGAAGTAAAGATCATCACTGCGGCCACTGCCCTTGCAGCACCAGCATCTCCGAAGGATTCGCCCGCCGCTGCGCAGCCAAGCGTGGCACCAGCGGCGCCTGTGCGCTAATCCTGGTCACCACGTATAGGTGAGCTGCATGGTGAACATCATCACTGAATCAGTGGTTGGATTGTTGGCGGGATCCAAGATCACTTGTAGATCAGGTTGGAGTGTCAGTGTTTCGGTGAGTTGTAACACGTAAGTGAGTTCGAATCCGTATTCGTTCTCATGGGCAGTGGTTGGATACGGGGCTTCAAGCCAATAGAAACCGCCGGCCAAGTATGCCTGTTGCGTCTTCAGTAGCGCGGACTCGCTGGGACCGTTCAGGACCAGACCAGTGGCGAAACTGGATTTCCCGCCTTGCACCGCGCCAAGTGCGTCGTTGGTAAAGCCCGCCCGCATGAACATTCCCAGCGGTGCACTTTTGCTGAGTTTCTGCTCGAGATTGATGGCGATTCCCGCGCCGGTTTCACCCTTTGATGTTCCAAAGAATGGCAGGACGCGGGGAGGCCCCGGGCCAAGTCCCAGGACATCTTCACCGATAAGCCCCAACTCAAATGTATTGGTCCAGTCGTCACTGGAAATGCCTTGGACCGGGCTTGCGCCATAGGCCGTGTTGTTGGCGGTGCTTGCAAACATGGCGTAGAACCAATTCACGGGCTGCCACTGCACCACTACGCCCAGCGCGTTGTATGACCACGGCAGAGTTGCCGGATTGATGAATTCGTAGTTCATCAACTGATTGAATTGGTTGTTGGCGTAGGTGTTCAGATCCATGTACATCTCCGGATCCACCAATCCGGCGGTCACCACTACCTGCCCACCCATGAACGATTGCTGCCACGCAAGTTGATAGAGATAAGCACTTTGCCCAAAGTCTGTTCCAAGCGGAAAGCCCAGCGTCCCCATGTTCCCTTGCGCGGTTTGTTCTTCTCCGTCGTATCCAAGTCCAGTGCCTGCGCTGCTTCCCACCGTGAGCCATCCAGCACTGCCGCCCAACTCATCGGTCTGAAATATATTCCACGTCAAGTATGAATTGAACGAGTAATAGTTCAGGACGTCCTTGGTGTTGCCCAGTGTTCCGGACATGGCCACAAAGTCGTACGACTGCCAGATGGCATAATTAACGCCGTACTGCGCCAACGCAGTCTTGACACTTTGCGCCGCCGCGGACAACGGGTCTCCGGTTATCAACGCTCCCTCTTCGGTGCATGAGTCGCCGTACAGATTCACCGTGGCCAGGTACGGCATCAGGGTCGGCGGCGTCTTGGGCAGCAGCGAGAAGCCGACCTGTTGCGCGAATGGTCCAGCGGTGGCGGGTTCCGGTTCAAGGCCCGGTCGGTCTTGCCGCATCGACTCGTCCGGGTCCGGGGGCGGGGAAACTTGCTGAGCACATGGCGCCGCGCACACCGCCACGGTGGCAGTCAAGAGGTGCGAAATTGGCGCCATGACGGCGATGGATAACACTGATCTACCCGGAACGCTACACGGTGCCGCTGCCGCCGCCTACGCTTCCCGCCGTGGCACTTCCAATGAGATTTATTCCGTCCATCATCGCCTTCCTTGTCACTCTTGGGTGCACCGCGCTTCTTGCGTGTGCCCCGCCTGAACCGAGCTCGACTCCCATGACCACCAAGCCCGCATCGCCTTCGCAGAGCCAGTCTGGCTATGACATCACGCCTCTCGCACCTGCCGTTGTCAAGGAGCTGGCCTCGAAACTTGATCCGGAGTCGTATCGGGTCACCCAGACGTCCGGCACCGAAGCCGCGTTCTGCGGCAACCTGCTCGACAACAAGAAGCAGGGCACGTACGCCTGTGTGGTGTGCGGTCTGCCGCTGTTCTCCAGCGAGCACAAGTTTAATTCTGGCACTGGCTGGCCAAGTTTCTACGCACCCGTCGACCCCGCGCATGTCAGTACCAAGAGTGACGTCTCGCACGGCATGATGCGTTCCGAGATTAATTGCGCCCGCTGCAACGCGCATCTCGGGCACGTCTTTGATGATGGTCCCAAGCCAACCGGTCAGCGCTACTGTCTCAACTCCGCGTCGCTCAAGTTCTATGAGAAGGGCGCCTTGCCTGCCGACACACTCACAAAGAATCCAACCGGACTTGCGCGCGGCGAAGCGGCAATTGCATCCGCCCCTGCAAGCACCATGACCGCATACTTTGCAGGCGGATGTTTCTGGGGTGTGGAGCATTGGTTCCAGATTTGCCCCGGGGTCACCAACGCCGTCAGTGGATACATGGGCGGCACCAAGGCCAATCCCACTTATAAGGATGTCTGCAGCCACGGCACCGGCCACGCGGAGGTGGTCAAGGTTGAGTTTGATCCGTCCAAGGTTTCCTACCGGCAGTTGCTGGAAGGATTCTTCATCATGCATGATCCAACCCAGCTTGATCGGCAGGGCCCGGATGTTGGCGATCAGTATCGATCCGCCATCTTCTGCACCTCGCCTGAACAAGTGTCCGCTGCCAAGGCGTATGTCGCGGAACTCGGCTCCGCAAAGAGTTTCGGCGGTAAGCCGATCGTCACGCAGATTGTTGACGGTGGCGGCAAGTTCTACCCCGCTGAGGACTATCACCAGGATTACGTGGAACGCAGCGGACGGCCCTGCCACGGCTCAAATCCGTGGCCCCAGGTATTCGGCCAAGCGGCGAAGGGTGTCCCGGCATCGCACTGATTTCTGCGACCTCGGCAACTTCCCGTGGTGGTCCCGGTAGACCTGTGTGACCGTGATTCACTTGCGAGCCATCTTCAGCAGTGTCATAGCAATGCCAGTGATGGCGCTGCTCTGTGCAGGTGCGCCGGTGCCAGCTGCAGGAATCACGCCGTTCACGCCGGTTGACCGCGCGTTGCGGATGCTCAACGCGGTTCCAACGGCAGCATCGCTCGGCACGTGGCATGAACTGCTGGGCAGCGAGCCGCACGTGGCCGGCACCGATGGCGACCTGCGCGAAATCGCCCGCATCCAAAATGCGTTTGTGGAGATGGGCATCGCCACCACGGTGGAAGAATTTGACGCGCTGCTACCACAGGCAACCGAGGCTCTTGTAGAAATTGTTGGCGCCACCGATATCGCACCGCCGGTTGACGGAACTCGACGCGGAGTGATTGCGCTTCCCACCGTCGAACGCAATCTTGCCGAAGATCCCGCCACTGCGCATCCTGGCCTCACCTTCGGATGGAATGCGTACAGCGCATCCGGCGACGTGACCGCGGGCATCGTCTATGCCAACTATGGCACCAAGGCAGACTTTGCCAAGCTCAAGGCGCTTGGCATTGACTGCAAGGGCAAAGTGATACTAGCGCGCTACGGTGGAAATTTCCGCGGTTACAAGGCGAAGTTTGCTGAAGAAGCGGGTGCCGCAGCGTTGATCATCTACACCGACCCAGCCGACACCGGTGTCAACAAGGGGAAGGTTTGGCCTGCCGGTGGATGGGCCAATGACACCTGCGTGCAGCGCGGCTCCATTCTTGCTTCTGATCAGCCGGGCGATCCAACCACTCCGTTCAATCCATCCGATCCCACCGCGGCGCGCTGCGATACCGACGCGATCGGCCTTCCCAAGATTCCAGTGCAACCGATTGGTTACGCCGCGGCCGCAGAGATCGTGCGCCGCATGCAAGGCGAGCCGGTTGCCGCAGATTCTGGTTGGAAGGGCGGGTTGCCATTTGAGTATCGAATGACTGGTGGCGACGCATTGCAAGTGCGCGTGAAGGTTGTGCAAGATCGCAAGATCCGGCGCTCCGCAAACATCATCGGCATGATTCCGGGCGCAGTGCATCCGGAACAATTGATCATCATCGGATGCCATCACGACGCGTGGTGCTTTGGTGCAGCGGATCCATTGGCGGGCACCATCGTGTTGATGGAATGCGCGCGTAGCTTTGCGGAGTCACTGCGCGCCGGTGAACGTCCGGCGCGAACCGTGGTGTTTGCAGCGTGGGGCGCAGAAGAATTTGGCATCATTGGCAGCACCGAGTGGGTCGAAGGCCACCGCGATCGATTGCTGCGCGGCGCAGTGGCGTACGTGAATCTGGACATGGCCGCTATGGGCCCAACATTCGGCGCATCTTGTTCGCCGAGTTTGCGCGAAGCAGTGCTTGGTGCAACCGTGCGCGTTGCGCAAGCGCGCGGCGCGGCCAATGAGACGGTCTACGATCGCCTCTCGGGTGGCGGCCGCAACGAACCACAATGGGGAACGCTCGGCGGTGGATCAGATCATGTGGCGTTCAATTGCCACATCGGTGTGGCTAGTGCCTCATTTGGAAGCGGTGGCTCCGAAGGCAATAGTTACCACTCAAACTATGACACCATCGCTTGGTATCGATCAGTGGTTGGTGATGATTACGCGCCGGCGTTGATGGTCACCCGTGTCACCAACGCGCTGGCGGCCATCTTGGCGGATTCGTCGGTGCTCCCATTGAGTGCGGCCCGGCACGGTGTTGATGGTCAACGATTCCTGCGAGCGTTGAAGGAACGTACGACCACCCCGGAAGTTGCCCTCTCCATTGACCAATTGATTGAGCGTGCTGGTCGGACTGCCGAATCGGGTGCGCAACTTGATGCCGCGCTGGCCTCTGCGCATCCATGGATCGGAACTGCGGCAGCCAATCGCTCGCAGTCGGCGCGCGACGCGTGTGCCGCGATCGATCGTGCACTCATTTCCCTTGACCGCGCATGGCTTGACGATGCCGGTCTTGACGGGCGGCCGTGGTTCCGTAGCATGCTTGCCGCCAGTGACAAGGACAGCGGATACGCCGCCACCATGCTTCCACTTCTCACTGAAGCAGTGGATGCAGGCGACGTCAACCGCGTCCGTGCCGCCGTGGTTCGCTACCAAGCCGTGTTCGACCGTCTGGATGGAGGGATCGATCAAGCGCGGGCGGCCATGCAATCGGTATCCGGCGGCAACGGACCGCCGGCGCCCCTGGGGACGCGCTGAGCCGTCAGCGTCCGGGAACTTTCAATCCAGGTTGTCCCCTCGTGAAGTTTCCTGGGAACTATCACTGATATGTCTCAGCCCGTGAACCGAT
>JBBAOD010000027.1:2861-9218 GCA_040401635.1 Phycisphaerales bacterium | reverse complement strand
TGTGCATTCCGAGAACATCCTTGGAAGTCAGCGATCCGCCCGGCGCGCGGGCGCGTATGGTTTGGACTGATACCGCCCCCACTCACCAGCAGACTCGAAATCCAATGATCTCCATGAAGGCCATTTCCACCCTCACCGTTGCTGTTCTTGCCGCCACGATCGCCGCTCCGTGCATTGCACAGACCGCCATCGATACCAAGCGCATTGTCAATACGGGGTTGGTCTATCCAACATGCATCACCCACGCTCCGGGCGACAGCACTCGTCTGTTTGTCTTGGAGAAGGCCGGTCGAATCCGCATCATTGACTTGGCTACCAATACGTTGCTCGCCACTTCGTTCCTTGATATTGATGCGCTGGTGACTGGCGGCGCATCGGTGAGCGATGAGCAAGGCCTCTTGGGCATGGCCTTCGACCCCAATTACGCCACGAACGGTCAGTTCTATGTTTATTACACCGGAACAGGTACTGACAACTTAGCTCGATACACCGTGTCTTCCAATCCCAATGTTGCCAACAGCACTGGGGTAGTCATGATGACGTGGTCGGATCCCTACACCAACCACAATGGCGGTTGGATTGATTTCGGTCCAGACGGCAACCTGTACATGGGTGTTGGTGATGGTGGCAGTGCCAATGACCCAGGCAATCGCGCTCAGAACGTGCTGGAGCGACTCGGCAAACTCCATCGGATCAAGCCCTCGGTGGGTGGATCCGCGCCGTACTACACGATTCCATCCGACAATCCGTTCGCTGGCGGCGCAACCACGGCTGACGACACGGTGTGGACCTACGGAATGCGTAATCCATGGCGTTGCAGCTTTGACCGTGTAACCGGAGATCTTTGGATCGGGGACGTTGGTCAGAACGCTACTGAGGAAATCGACTTCCAAGCGGCCGGAACCGGCGCTGGGCGTAATTACGGTTGGCGATGCGCCGAAGGCGATACCACCACTGGACTGACAGGCTGCACATTCGGCGACCCATTATTGACGGCGCCTATTCACGCGTACCGCCACGTTTCAGGAACCACCGGTGGATATTCAGTCACGGGCGGAGTTGTTTATCGCGGCTGCCGTATTCCTGACCTGCAGGGCACGTACTTCTTTGCCGATTATGTCAGTGCAAACATCTGGTCGTTCCGTTACTCAGGTGGAGTGAAGACCGAATTCCAGAATCGCAACTCGACGCTTGGCACATCAGCTGAGGGTGCCGTGGTCAATCAGGTAGTGGCGTTCGGCGAAGATGAAAACGGCGAGGTGTACATCGCCGATCACGGCGGGCAGATTTACAAGATCATTCCCGCAAGTGGTGATGGCCCGTGCATCGCGCCACTCATCGGTGACTTGGATCTGAACGGCGTCGTCAACGGCGCGGACCTTGGATTGCTGCTTGCTGGTTGGGGTGTCTGTGGCGTGCCGTGCCCAGGCGACTTGGACCGCGACGGATTCATCAATGGAGCTGACTTGGGAATGATGCTGAGTAATTGGAGCGTCTGATTCTTCAAGCGGGCTGAGCGCAGCAATCTTCGTAGAATCACGGTTGAAGGGAACCGTGATGCTTCTACACACCATTCGTAGTGCCATGTCCACCGCCGTCCTTGCCGCCTGCCTGATGCATGCGGGGCTGTATTCAGTAGCGGTGGCCGCTCCTCCGTCCGGACCCTCCGCCCCAGCACAGGTTCCTCTTATGGTGGAGCCGCCGATTGTGGACTTCGGCGTGGTTGCGCCAGGCACTAAACATCCCGCGCGCTTTGTCCTGCGCAACATTGGCAGTGCGCCACTCACCATCGAGCGCGCACAGCCGAGCTGCAAGTGCACGGATATTTCAGATATCGCGGGCAAGGTGATCGCTCCGGGCGGCACATTGGAACTGACTGCATCGCTCTTGGTGCCCAAGTCGCCAGGGGACAAGGACGCCAAGGTCATGATCACCGTTGCTGGTTACCCCGGTCTCGTCCTCGCCAATATGGTGGCTGATGTCACGCAGTCCATTCGCGCTGCGCCCGCATTTGTTGATGCGTTGAAAGATAAGCAAGAGGGCGTTGTGCATCTGTCATCCATTGATGGAAAGCCATTCAAAGTGATCAGTGCTGGCGGTCGGACGCCGCTCTTTGTGGGCTTTGATCCTGTGAAAGACGTCGCGCGCCCTGCGTATGACGTTCGGTGGCGCATGGCAGAGATTTCCCATGGTGCGCTTCCGCAGTGGTGGGTGATAGACACCGACCGTGCCGACTGCGCGCAGATTCCGCTACGCATTCGCCATGAATCCACCGGCGGTCGATTTGACCCGGAGCGATCCGCGCGTTTCTGGTTTCCGCCCGAAAGCATCGTTCTTGCTGGCGTAGTGAAGGCGGGGACGCCGGTGGCGCTGACCACTACCATTGAGCACTTGAATCCCGCTGCGCAGGGCCGCGTCACTGCACCCACGTGGGGCAATGTTTCGGCAATGACAGTCCCGGGCGCTGAGGGAACGGCTCGATTTATCTCCGCCACCAAGCGCGCGGGTGACTTTGTGGACATCGCCTTTGAATTCACTGCAAAGCCCGGGCGTTTTGGTTCGTTCTACATTCCAGTGATGATTGAAACCCCCACCGGCAAGGGCCCTGTCTTTGTTGCAGTGACGGTCACTCCGTGACGTTCGATCCACAAACGATTTCCATGCAGGATGCGGGCAGCGTGAGCACGTTGCTTGATGCTGCAGCCGAGCGAATGCTTGCCGATCCACTTCGTAAGGGATCATCGGTGTTCCTTCCGCGCCGCGGTCGCATCTTGCTGACTGGTGATTTGCATGACAATCCAGTGCATTTCATGTTGGTGCAGCAGTTGGCCAAGCTCACCGCGTCGCCGGACAATCATCTGGTACTCCATGAATTGATCCACGGTGATCGGCTGGTAAACGGCGTGGATCTCAGTTACCGCATGTTGTGTCGCGTGGCGCAGTTGACGCTTGCATTCCCCGGGCAAGTGCATGTGGTACTTGCGAACCATGAATTGGCGCAGGTGTTTCGGCACCCGGTATCGAAAGGTGCAGGCGACAACCTGGAGCTCTTTGACGCCGGACTTGATTGGGCATTCGGTGATGATGCCTCCATCGTTGACGAGGCCATCGGTCGATTCGTGCGCGCGATGCCACTGGCGATTCGCTGCGCCAATGGCTTGATGCTCAGTCATTCGCTGCCTGCGCCGCATGAACTTGCGAGTTTCGACAGCGGAGTGGTTGATCGGTTGTTGGTGGACAAGGATTACACGTTGCGTACTGGCGACGCGTGGCGCATGGTGTGGGGCCGGGGATGGGACAGCAACTTGCTAGCAACGCTTGCGGCACGCTGGAATGTTCGAACCTTTGTCCTTGGCCATGCGCTTGTGGAACATGGTGCTGATGCGCCGTTCCCAAACCTGCTCCTACTAAACACCGACCATGAAGGCGCGCGGGTTGTGGCAGTCAATCTGGCCGAAGATGTACCCACCGCCAATGAGTTAATGTTTAATTCTGTTCCGCTTTCCTCATATGGCGCAACCGATGCGTGAGTCAATTCTTGCGATCGAAATCTCGCAACGCGCGGGCAGCATCGCACTGCGTCCACGTGCAGACGGCGGAATCTTTGAGATGGAGGTTCCAGTCTCCGATGATGCCAACGACCATCTCATGGCATCCATTGATGAGTTGTGTCGGGAGCACGACGTTGCGCCTGCGGACCTTGCCGCCATTGCGGTGAGTTGCGGTCCCGGGGCATTCACCGGTCTGCGTGTTGCATGCGCTACTGCCAAGGCGATCGCCGATGTCACTGGTTGTGGCTTGGTGGCAGTACCGTCGGCCTTGGTGGTGGCGCGGACCGCGGTGCGCGCGGGGCATCTTGGCGCCGCAGGAAGTTGCACCGTTGCGCTGGCGTCTAAGGCGGGCACCGCGTGGTGCACGCACATGCGCATCGTTCATGGCATGCCACAGGTCCTGTCCGCCGGGCTGCGCGCCGAGAGCGAGGCGGAGTCGATTGCCTTCCCGCTGTTCGGCGACGCGCAGTTGCCGCCTGGGCTTGTGCGAGCCGCTGTCGAACATGGTGGCCTCCAACCAGCCAACTGGTCGGCCGCCGCCTGCCTAGAGGTTGCTGAGGCGCTCCTTGGGGCGGGGGAGCGCACCGACCCCCTGCACCTGGCGCCGCTCTACCCGCGCCCCGCAGAGGCCGTCACGCTCTGGGAAACGCGGCATGGGCTGTCTCCCGGGTCCTAAACAGGCGCCTCGTGCGTCGCTCGGTGCCCTGGAAGGTCGGCGGCCCGTAAGCCCCGCGCCAAACCCCTCCGCGGTTCCGTCTGTGCGGGCTGCCCGCCGAAGGCAATGTGGCCGTTCGCCGCAACTGTCGTGAAGGGCGCCTCTGGCTCGGCCGATGCTTGGGCTGCCATGTCAAGCCGCCGCAACAGCCCGTCCACCGCTCGCGTCACCCTTGCAGACCTTCGTATGCGCTGCGAGCGCCTTGAATCGGTCCTGCGGCAAGCGCTCTCCAGCCGATCAGCGGCCCGCGCCGAACGCGATAGCGCCCGCGCTCGCCTTCGAAGCGCTGGCGATGACTTCGTTGTGGCGTTCGAGGCCATCGACGCGCGCACGGAAGCAGCGGTTGCTGCCGCGGAATTGCGCGGCCTTCTGTGCCAGGACCTCGATATTGACACCATGCTGACGGTTGCAACCGAGCACCTGCTTGCGCGTGTCCGTCCAGCGAATGTAGCGATCTGGCTGTGCAACAGTCGTGGCGACCACGCGGTTGCAGCCTATGGCGCCAACAGCGTGTCGCGCGCTCGTGCCGAGGCATCGCTTGGCGTGCTTGGCCGTGAAGCCTGCACGCACTTAGGAAATGAACCAGTAGCCAGTGTCTTTGACAATGCTGCTGAGATGGTGAGCGTTCCACCGCCGGGCGGCGGCGTCTTGGCAGGAAGTCGCGCCATCATTGCGCCACTGGTGTTTCGTGGCGAACTATTTGGTGCAGTGCTGGTTTTCCAACCGGTATCGGAAGCATGGCAGCCGAATGCCCCAGAGATTGTTGCCTCGATTGGCGCTGTATTAGGGGAACAAATCGAGCGCATCACGCGCATCGTTGTGCAGCGTGGAACAGAGTGGCCGAGCACTCCGCCGGAACATGATTAAATCACTCAGCGCGGTGCGGCAAGCGTGGCCAAGATCGTCACGCCACCGGTGACGCGATCGCCCACCGCAACGTGAGATGTCACATCAGCGGGGCGTGGCAGGATCAGTTCAGTTGTTGATCCAAACTTGATCATTCCAAAGCGCGCGCCTCGTTTGGCTCGTCCGCCGATATGCGCCCCGCACACAATCCTTCGAGCGATTGCGCCGGAAATCTGGCGAATGCCAATGCACTCCCCGCTTGCAGTAGTGAGTGTGGTCACCGTTGACTCATTGACCTTCGCGCTCTCCGCGCTGCGTGCATCGAGGTATTTACCCGGCGTGTAGGTAATGGTTGCTACCACGCCGTCGCATGGGAACCGGTTGATGTGCACATCAAGGACGCTGAGGAAAATTCGAATGACCTTGGCGGGGCCACCAATCGCTGCATGGTATTCAACATCAATCACAGCAGAAATCTTTCCATCTGCTGGGCTGACCATGTCATTGGGGGCGTCAGTAGCCGGGCGTCGGCCGCGTGGATCTCGGAAGAACGCCACCAACGCCAGCCAGACGAGCGCTATCACCACCACCGGCCACCACATGGCAGCCCATACAAAGCCGCCAGCAATGGCTGTGGCGATGAGGGTGATCGTTCCCCATTCCTTGAATCCGTAGTGAGTCAGGGTCATGCGATTTAGGCGGTTGCCTTACCGATACCGAGTCCGATTCCGCCGAACACCAAGATGGCGCTAGCGGTGCCGCCGAGAACGTACATCCAGTTCTCGGCAATCATCTTCGCCACATCGGTGTAATTGCCAACCATCATCTCAGTGACGGACCAGCCCATTCCAACCAGGGCGATGGTTGCAACAATCATCGCACCTGCTGTGAATCCTGAGAACTTTGGGTCCCTCGCTTCGGCCAGCGCTGTGGCGCCGAAGGTGACGGCAGATGTTCCCGAGGTCACGGGCGCGGCTTCCTCGGTGGCTGCGGTTTCGCCGCCACCAAAGATGTCAGCCGTATTTTCAGTCATTGCAGCGTCTTCGCCGCCCATGCTCTCTTCAATCATCTGCGCGCCGAAGAAACTTTCGTCGCTGGAGATGTCAAGCAATCCGCTGCCGGAACCGACAGCCTCAAGCTGCGTCTGGTCGGAGTTCAGAGACATGGAGTCATCGTTAGTGCTAGCGCGACCTGCGCCCGAGGATGCCGGAGCATCCATCATCCTGCTGTCAGCGCTGCTATCTG
>JBBAOD010000027.1:0-2851 GCA_040401635.1 Phycisphaerales bacterium | reverse complement strand
GCTATCTGCAAGACCAATGCCACTGCCGCCACTACTGGCAGCGGGTGATCGCGCAGGCGGTGCCGAGCGAGCCATTGGCGCCGCTGCTGGCGTTGGAGCGCGGGTTGGCGCCGGGGCTGGCTCATCGTCGTCGGCAAGGCTCAGTTCATCAAGACCCATGGAGTCGTCAGCGCCACTTGCGGCGATCGGGCCGGCATCCAGGCGGAGGTCGTCGTCAAGGCTCAGGCCGTCGTCCATTCGGAGGCCGTCGTCCATCCGTAGGCCATCGTCCATCCGCAGGCCGTCGTCCATGCTCAGGTCATCATTCATGTTGAGCCCGGAGTCCATCCTGCCCGCGGCTGGCGCCACTGGAGTGACGGAGCTGTCGTCAAGACGGAGCTCATCCATGGCGCCCATGCTGCTGCCGGCGCTGGAGAGGTCAAGGCCATCCAAGTTGATGTCGCTCCCCATGTCTCCGTCCCCAGCGATCTGATCGATCGCAGAGCGGCGGAAGAGCACTTGGTCCTTGTCGCGGAGTTCCTGAAGCTGGCCAGCGCGGGCCATGCTCATGATCTCGTCCTGGGACTTGTGAAGCTTCTGGGCAGCTTCTTCGAGCGTGTAGAACAACTTAGCCATGGTGTGTATTCCAGAGATTTAAACCCGCCACGGGGCAGGCATTCGAAACGGCAACGGCGTCCAAGACGCCCAGTGCGGGATACGCTACCTGCGGCCTTGATCTCACCGCAAGCGAACCCATTGGGCTTATGACCATCCGCACCACCCCCCGCGCGGGTTCCCCCTCCCCGGGTACATCTCCCGCCGGACCTGAAATTCCTGATTTGCCAGTGGTTTCGGCCCGTTTAGAGGCGTGGTACCCCTCCGCTGCGCGGGTGTTGCCGTGGCGGTCAGAGCG
Organism: Phycisphaerales bacterium; assembly: GCA_040401635.1. Taxonomy (GTDB): domain Bacteria; phylum Planctomycetota; class Phycisphaerae; order Phycisphaerales; family SM1A02; genus UBA966. The sequence goes on along the minus strand of JBBAOD010000027.1, from coordinate 1,959 downwards.
CTCTGGATATCGAGGGTTGGTCAGCGAACTGATGCTCCAGCAGACGCAGGTGTCCCGGGTGGTTGAGCGATTTGCCAGTTTCATGGCAAAGTTCCCCACCCTTCGTTCCCTCGCCGACGCGCCGGAGCAGGAGGTGCTGGCGGCATGGCAGGGTCTTGGCTACTACCGACGCGCACGATTTCTGCACCGTGCGGCGCAGGCCATTCGGGATATGCACGGCGCCAAGGTTCCGGACAACGTTGCAGCACTCGCTGCGCTGCCCGGTATCGGCCGATACACCGCTGGCGCCATTGCCAGCATCGTCTTTGGTCAGGCGGCAGCGATTGTTGATGGCAATGTTCTTCGCGTCTTGTCGCGCCTGGCCGCCCATGAAACGCGCATGGGCGACCCCGCCGCGGAGCGATGGGCGTGGCGTGAATCAACTCGGTTGGTGCAGGTCGCCTCGGCACCAGGCGTGACTAACGAGGCACTCATGGAGCTTGGCGCAACCGTCTGCACTCCCGCCGCGCCGCGGTGTGATGCTTGCCCGCTCGCTGCGCAATGCGCGGGTCGAGCTTCGGGTCGCGCGGCCAGCATTCCAGCGCCGCGTCGTAGCGCAGCGCGCCGCACTCTCTACTGGCATTCGCTCGTACACGTAGATGAGCACGGAGTGTTGCTCACTGAACGACCCGCCGCCGGATTGTGGGCTGGCATGTTGCAACCACCAACTATTGAGTCAGATACGCCGATGGATGTCACCGTGCTTGGCACGACGTGGGGAATGCCAGTCAACCAAGTTGCGCAGTTCACGCATGTCACTAGTCATCGCACCGTGGAATTCACAGTGCTGGTGAGTGCAAGCGAATGCGCGCCGGTAATTACAGGGGCATGCCGCGTTCCGCTTGAATTGCTTGAGTCGGTAGCGCTATCCAACGCCGCATGGAGAGTGATTGAATGCGCCGGTGTTCCGGTTAAGACGCCACTCTCGGCATCGGCTGGTCGCCGCGCGCCTCGCGCTGCTCGGTCCGAGCCGACGGATAGCTGATTCGTCCGTGGTAGATGGCGTTCAGGCTCTTGATGATGGAATCTTCAAGAACACGCAATTCCCGCAGCGTCAGTGGGCTGTCGTCAAATTGTCCGTCCACCAGTCGCTTGTGGCTGAGATCGCGGACCAATTGTTCGATACGCGCCGGCGTTGGTTCGCTCAGGGTGCGGCTTGCACTTTCAACGCAATCAGCAAGCATCAAGATGGCGGCTTCGCGAGTCTCAGGCTTTGGACCAGGGTAACGAAAGTCTGCTTCGTTGATCTCATCATCGCCAGCGCGGTTCCGTGCAACGTGGAAGAAATATTCCATGAGCGTGGTGCCGTGATGGCTTTCGATGAAGTGCCGCACAGTGCGCGGAAGTGAATACTCAGCGGCCAGTTCCATGCCATCCTTTACATGTCCAACAATCACTAGCAAACTCATGGCAGGCGAGAGTCGTTCGTGGCGATTGATGCCGCTTTGGTTCTCCACGAAATACTCGGGCTTGTTCATCTTGCCCATATCGTGGTAAAGCGCTCCGACATACGTCAGCAACGCATCGGCGCCGATTGATTCGGCGGCTGCTTCTGCGATATTGGCAACTTGCAGCGAATGATTCCATGTACCGGGCGCGCGGCGTTGCAGTTCGCGGAGCAGTGGCTGACGCGGATCCCGCAGTTCACTGAGGGTGAGCCCTGTGGTCACCCCAAAGATGCGCTCAATGGTGGAAAGCAGGCTGATTACTAGGAAACCGATGAAGAACGCGGTGACCACGGCGACCAGTGAATCGCCAATGACCTGGGTGACAACGCTGCGATCAGAAAACCCTTGCGCGAACCCTGCCAGCACAATTGCCAGACCTGCAGTCGCTCCCGACGCCACCGTTGCGATCACCAACGCGGAGCGATGCCGCAAGTTACGAACGGCGATCGCAAACGCCAGCGATGAGCCTAAG
>JBBAOD010000026.1:16067-18635 GCA_040401635.1 Phycisphaerales bacterium | reverse complement strand
AATGCATCGAAGCGCTCGCGCAGTGCTGCGTCCATGCGCGCATGCATCCGACCGTTGACGCAGATGGCGGCGGCAACCGGCGCGGTGCATTCTGCACCCAGCCGTTCAGCAACCAGTGCCGCGTAGCGAGGCGCGGTTGCCACGCGCACTGGATGTTCACGCAGCGCCACCGCTGCCTCAAGCAGGGTTCGACCGCCGGTGCGCTGCTCAAACGAAGCACGCAGATCGGAGAGTGGACCGAGGTCGCCACGGCCGTCGTCAAAGAGGAGGATCGCCGAAACTTGTTCCATTGGTGGAAGCCTAGCGCGGGGTTAGTCGTTGCCGCGGTTCATCCGGCTGCCGCCTGCAAAGCGCGGTCCGGCGGTGGCGAATCCCCACACCGTCAGCGTGGACTGCAAGCCCCACGCCGGCAGGATGGCAATGACTGCCGAGTACAGCGCGTCAACCAGGTCGGAACCAAGCGCGGCCCCGCCACTGCCGCCGCCCCACAGTGGTGACGAGTCTGCATATGCGGCACGAATCCCTGCGATGGCAATGAAGGCTAACGAAGCCAACAGCGCGCAATTGAACGCGGAGAACGCTACGGTGAGCACATTGCGGCGATACAGCCACGTGCGGGTCTCCAAGACGCACCAAGCACCCGCCGCGCACGCTAGGACGTGCGGGCCAAAGACGGTCACGGCGCGCGGGCTCTCGGCACCTAGCCCGAGCGCTGGATGCATGGCGTCAAGCCAGACACCCACAATCATGGCAGCCCACAGCGCCGCGCCGCGCGATGCATACAGCGCAACAAACGCCAAGAGCAACGGCCAGAGTTGTGGAACATGCCCGCCGATAGCAAACGCAGGCATGAATGCAGCATCCATGGTGAGCACCAACGCCAGCACCGGAATGAAGACCCACCACCTCACTTGGCAGCTCCTGTGCCGCGCGTGCCTTGACCCTGCCCAGATACGCGCACTTTCACCACCACCCGAGATTGGCGCAGTGGATCCGACTCCATCCGCACGGTAATGCGCCGCCGGAGTGGGTTGGCATCCAGGGTGCCCTCTGATTCCACCACGCCGATCCGCATGCCCTGTGCAGCCGGACGCCACGTCGCGTCGCTCAGTAGCACGGTATCGCCGGGTTTGACATCCGCAGGAGATTCCAACTCTCCGACGAGCGTTCGGTTGCCCTGCGGCACCAACTGCACCAGGACGGTGGCACGGGCGCCGTTGCGAGCCTTGTCACCCCTATCCGACTTGTCCGCCCGACCACCCTTGTCCGCCTTCTTGGCACCCGCGCCTCCGGATGCATCCGACGGACCGTCAGGGGCCTCAGTGAGAACGATCGCGTCAATGCGGCCACAGCGGCGGTCGTCCAGCGGAATCACCCACGAACGGTTCTCCGTGCCACCCGCGGCAACCATCCCGATGATTTGATTTCCCCCAACCACCACTGGGTCACCCTCCCCAACCCCTTGGGCGATGCCGATATCAATTCCCAAGAGCCCGGCGGGCCGACCCGCTCCACGTTCGATCACCGAGGCTAATCGCGGTTGCCAACCAGCGCGGTCGGCGGGGCGATATCCAGAGAGTTCACCGAGTTGTCCTTCCAGTTGCCCCACCCGCAACTGCGCTGCGTCCAATTCGCCCTGCAGTTGGTCGCGACTTTCCCGCGCGGCACGCAACTCCTCCGGCAGTCCCTGATACGGCTCCGCGGGCGCCCGAACGCGGTCACGCGCCCAAGCCAGCACCGATGCCCCAGGCACTAGCGGCGCCCACAACACCGTCGCCAAGGTCCCCGACCAGGGCGTTTGAAAGGATTGTGGCAACGCAGAAAGTAGCGCAGCTCCAGCGAGCGCGATCACAAGGATTCGACGACTGGAGACAAACGGCATGCGAGGCTCACTCAGACGGAATCGGCGTCAGACTCAAGCGTGTCCTTGAACAAGTCAAGGTTCTCAAGGTAATTGCTGGTGCCACGAGCCACGCACGAAAGCGGCTCGTCGGCAATCTTCACGTCCAGACCGGTGGCCTGATGGAAGACCTTGTCGATGCCGCGCAGAAGCGCACCACCGCCAGCGATCGTGATTCCGTTGTCAACCAAGTCAGCTGCTAATTCGGGCTTCGCCTTCTCAAGGACGCGAACGACCGCTTCTGCGATCAGACCCACGGGCTCGGAGAGTGCCTCGCGGATCTCTTGGCTAGTGACCTCAATCTTGCGCGGCAGGCCAGACTTCATATCACGACCACGCACATCCATCTTCATTTCCGGGCCGGTCGGCGCAGCGGAACCAATTTCAATCTTGATGCGTTCCGCGGTCTGCTCACCAATCAACAGTCCGTGCACGCGCTTCATGTGATTAGCAATGGCTTCATCAAAGTCATCACCAGCAACGCGCAGGCTCTCGCATTCAGCAATGGCCGCCAACGAAATAATGGCAATTTCACTGGTACCACCACCAATATCAACAATCATGCTTGCCGTTGGTTCAGCAACCGGAAGACCTGCACCAATCGCTGCAGCCATCGGCTCATGCACCAGATACACGCGGCGCGCACCGGCACGCTCGGCGCTCTCATA
>JBBAOD010000026.1:3340-16057 GCA_040401635.1 Phycisphaerales bacterium | reverse complement strand
GGTGATGCCCGAAGGAATAGCAATGACGACGCGTGGTCCAAAGATGCGCGTGCTCTTGCCGTTGACCTTCTTGATGAAGTAGCCAAGCATCGCTTCAGTGACGGCGAAGTCGCTAATGACTCCATCCTTCAACGGGCGAACCGCGCTGATGGAGCCCGGCGTCTTGCCAAGCATGTCCTTCGCTGCAAAGCCGACGGCCTCGCCATTATTCAGAACGATGTTGGTGCCCTTGCGGACAGCCACCACGGAGGGCTCGTTCAATACGATGCCTTCGCCTCGCACGCACACCAAGGTGTTGCACGTGCCAAGGTCAATCCCCATATCAACGCTAAAGAGGCGTGAAAGCCAATCGATCTCGAGAGCCAAAGTGATGCTCCTTCCTGAAGCCATGCATCCATCGCGGACTCCGCCGCAACGGGAGCCGCTGAGCGGCCCGACGCGGACAGGATAGCAAACCGATTGGTTAAGGGAGTCAGCGAGCGTTGACCATGTCAAATGGACCCTGACCGCTGACATCCATGTTCATCATGGCGACAACGGCGGTTCCAAACATAGCCATCAGGACGGCAACCACCAGAAGGCCTGTGTAGACATTCAGCTGCGGCTTGGCGCGCTTGACGGCATTGGTTGGGGTAGTGGCGGTGGCTGCGGATTTCATGAAAGTGCTCCGGGCAAATGATTCACCCTACCAATTACTCACCCTTGCGGGCGATGGCGCGCTGGCCGGACTTCACTTCGCCACGGGTGGTGGCGTCTTCAAGTTCAACGATGCCCACGGCGCGGTTCACATCAACCTGCACGATGCGCAGGTTCCCAATGAAATTAGCGCCGTCAGCGATGGTCATCACCCAGCCTTCCTTGATGCCGTCGCGGCTGCCCGCGTTGATCTCGGCCAGGGTGGCATCGGGCTCGCGCTTCACGTCAATGAGCGTGGCACTGAGCGAACGGTCTGCAACGAGCGGAAGTGCGGCATCGGCAGTCGCGCCGGCGCGGGGAGCCACGGATCCGTGCAGGGCCGCGTAGCGCTGCACATCAGCCATGGCGCGTTCCTTGTCTTCACTGACCTTCTGAAGTTGCTCTTGCAGCTGGCGCTTGGCAGCGGTCTCGCTATCAAGGTCGCCCTGCATGCGTGCAAGCGAGTCCTGCATTTCAACGCGAGCCTTCTCAGCGGCGAGGTATTGGGTGCGAGCACCTTCAATGTCTTGGCGCATGGCATCAATCAACTTGGTCTGTAGCGTGTCATTGGCACTGAACGCGCCAACTTGACCCTTGAGCTCAGCAAGGTCGATGCGTGAACGCTCAAGATCGCGCTCCTTGTCAGCGCGCATCTGGGTTTCCTTATCGCGTTCCATGGTGGCGGCGCGGATCTGTGATTCGAGCGTGGCAACCTTGGACTGCAGTGCGGCAACGCTGGCGTTGTATGCGTCGCTGGCGACGGCAAGCTCCGCCTCTTGCTTCTTCAGGTTGGCCTGGGCATCAGTGGCCTGTTGCTTAAACACGAACTGATTCGTTGATGACACGGCCGCAAGTGGCACGAGTGCAACAACCAATAGGGCGACGAGGACGACGAGGATCTTGGTGAGGATGTGCACGGTGCGGGTGCCTCAAGAAACCCGGCGGTCGGCACCATGCCGAGCGCGGGGTTTGTTCATGTGTTGGTCAGAGCAATCAGACGGGTCTGGAACGGAGCAACTCTCTGGAAACGCTCCGGCAGACTGTTATCAGTAGTACCTGAAATATATACGCGCTGTCAATGGGGTGCGGTTGCAACAACAATTGCCAAAGCCGCCGCCAACTGGACCGACGGGCTGGGGTCAAAGAGCATGGGCTCCAATTCAGGGACCGCCATGACTCCTGACGCATAACCGAGCGCCAAGGCGGCTTCGGCACGAACGGCCGCTTCCCGGTCCTTGACCATGGTCCGCGCAAACCGAGTCACCGCCGACCCATCCTGTGCGCTGATTTGAGCAAGCGCCGAAGCGCAAACGATCCGAATTTCCGTGGGACGGGCCGAAATGCCGGTGCCGTCAATCAGCCGCATCAGGATCGGGCGGGATCCCTCGTCCTTGAGGCGGGCCACCTGTTGGGCTGCCAAGGCCGTGAATTCCGCCTGCTCGCTTGGGGCGTACAGCGCGGCTCGGATCGGTTCGATTCCATCGGGCTCTCCCAACCGGACCAGGGCCTCGGCTGCCTGAAGCTCAACAATCCGGATGCGCGCGGGGTTGACCTGCTGCATGCCCTTCCCCAGCGATGCGCGGATCATTGCCACTGCGGAGTGATTACCAAGCTCACCAAGCACCAAGAATGCGTTGGAACGAATCTCCGGGTCATCTGAAATAACCATCGCTCCGAGTGGGCTCGGATCGACCGGACGACCAAGCTTGGTGAGCGCGCAGATGGCGGCTGCCCGCACCGACGGGCTCTCATCAACAAGGAGTGGCTGCAACTGATCGGCAAGGTCGGTGAGATGCGCGCGCCCCACGCCCATGGCTGCAACGAATCGCACGCCGCGGTTTGGATCGGACAGGAGCGGCACAACAACGGCGCGCAGATCAGTCGGTGATGAGACGAGCGCTTCACAACCATTCGCGCGATAAATAGGCACTTGCGATGTGGTTGCCTGACGGAGAAGCGTGACCGCAGCAGCGCGTGCATTGCCGCTTGACTCCACCGGAAGCGCCTGTTCCGCGGCGCGACCCTGGTCAGAAAGCTTGGCGGTTCCGGTTTGTTCAATGCTCTGTGATCGACTCGACCACGGCTGATCAGCAGTAGTAGGCGTTGTGCTGTCGCAGCCACCAACCATGATGGACATCGCCATCATGACTGGCAACACCGTGGCAATGCTCGCCGTAGCGGCGACCACGGAATGCCTGCGAGCGAAGCGGAGAGCAACGATGACGGTGCAGGTCAGCATGAGTGCAATCGATGCTACTTCGCCAACGCCCGCAAAGGGCGCGGTTCGTTCATCAAGTGGTGGCGAGGCGTACAACCAGGTGCTAGTGCGCGGCGGTGGCGGAGCTGCAACTATCCGGCCGGACGAATCAATACCCGCACACGGACCGGTATTTGCGGATCGAACCATCGGCGTGCGCGTCTCAATACAGCGGAATCGAGCCAATTGCAGGTGTTGGGTGCGACCAAGGTCATACCAGCCAAACCACCCGTCATTACTGATGTTCACCAAGAGGTCAGCAGCCCGCGCGCGCCCGCCCGCGGCTGGATACACCAAGTCGCGCGTCACCCAACTCATGGCATCTTCAAAGCAGATGGCTGGCGCAATCCGCACCGTGCGCCCGTGCCACGGGATCTCAAAGCGCACTGGCTCCCCACCGCGGTCAAGGTCAAAGGTCATGCCCGCGGCCCCAACTGCAAGCAGCGAGCGCTCTAGCCAATCCCAGTTAGAGATGTACGGCATGGTCTCGCCAAACGGTGCCAGAAAGATCTTGTCGTAGCGCGGATAGGGTGGCGGATTCTGATTCACCAAGTAGGCACTGTTGAACTGCTTGTCCCATGCAAATCGATCGTCTTCTGCTCGCAGCCCAATGAATACAGGGCTACCAACCAGAAGCGGCGCGCCGATCCGTTCGCTCAGCGCGGAGGCGATCTTCTGGAAGCGATCACCAGGAAACCAGCCGTTCGCTTCTTGCAAGGCAATCGTTTCCGGCTCCAAACCGTATCCAGCAAGCATGGTCTCCGGCCAAGCCACCAGTGCGATCGGTTGCGCTTGCTCAATACAGTTGCGCGCGCCGCGCAGCGTCAGCTCAGCGAAGGCAGGAATATCACGTACTTGATCGCGGGCCGCCCATCCAACTTTGTTGCTTGTGGGAAGGTTGGTCTGAATGAGAAGCACGCCCGGGCCTTGCTCCGTTGGCGCCTGCCACAGACGCCACGAGCCATACCACAAGGCAAACCCCAAGAACAGTAGAAAGAACACGGCGCCTGGCGTCAGACTCAAGAGGCCGACTCGACGAATGCGATCAAGTTGCGTGCCCGCATCATCAGGTACGCGGGACTGCGCGCGCTCACGTGCCCGGTCACGCGCATCCACCATGGCACCGGCACAGGCAAGCACCAAGAGCGAGCAGAAGATTTCGCCGATCAGGTCTGCGCCCTGCGTGAGTAATGAGAACTCAATGAGCGGATGCCCCCAGCGAAACCACGGGTAGCCATCAAAGAACACCATGGCTCGGAATGCTTCTTCAGCGCCAAAGGCAAGCGGAAGCAGCACTGACCACGGCGTTCGCGCCGGTAAGACGCGCGCGCAACACACTAAGAGGAAGAGAGCCAACAGGTCATGAAACGTGCAGAAGGCGGCGAGCCCCGGCGTTCCAGCAACAGTGACTTGCAACAGCCAGAAATGCAGCACAAACCATTTCACCCACAGCACGCCTGCTACCGCCAGCGCTACGCGCCACGGAAACGCCGCGCGCGCAATATCCGCGGTGGGCGTTCGACGCACGATCCAAACCAACGGCACCGCGGCCAATGGCACCGCGATCGCCACTTCGCCGATCGGCAGAAACATGCATCCAAAGATGACTGAAGACAACGCCGCGTACACCGCCGCACGCAGTGGGGTCACAGGGAGAATCGCCGAAGCGTCCGTCGTCACGGGAGAGCTCAACGACTACTTTCCTGAGTAGTCAATGATGCGGCTGATTTCCGTGCGCAACGCCGACCGATGCACAATGCGGTCAAGAAAGCCGGATTTCTGGAGGAATTCAGCGGTCTGGAAGCCAGGCGGAAGATCTTGACGAATGGTCTGCTGAATAACGCGCGGACCTGCAAATCCAATCAACGCCTTCGGTTCAGCAAAGATCACATCGCCCAACATGGCGTAACTGGCGGTGACTCCACCAGTGGTGGGATCAGCAAGCACTGCGATATACAAACCGCCCGCGTCATCAAACCGCGCCAGCACAGCGCTGGTCTTGGCCATCTGCATCAGTGAGAATCCGGACTCTTGCATGCGCGCTCCACCCGAGCAACACACAATGACCAGCGGAAGACTGTGATCTGTTGCGTACTCAATGGCACGGGTCAGGCGTTCGCCGACCACGCTGCCCATGGAGCCAGCCATGAATGTGAAGTCCATGACTCCAACCACCACCTTGCGACCCTTGATAAAGCCTGTGCCAGTCTGCACGCCGTCTTTCTCACCGGTCTTGCGCTGCGTGTCTTTGATGCGATCGATGTACGCCTTCTGATCAACGAACCCCAATGGGTCCTTGGGCGCCATGTCGGCGTCGAGCGCTTCGAAGGTGCCGGGGTCAAGGAGTTGTTCAATACGTCGGCGCGCAGAAACGCGCATGTGATGATCGCACTTGGGGCAGACCATCAGGTTGGCTTCAAGGCTCTTGCAGAAGATGGTCTCTTCGCATTCGGGGCATTGCGTCCACAGACCGTCCGGAACGGCTTTCTTACTTACAACTGGGGTCTGGGTCCACGTGGGTTCTGGCACTCCGAATCTCCTATGAAGAGACCGGAGTGTAGCGGGCGCATCAGTCGCCGAGAAGCAGTGCCGCGTCGGAAGGGAGCGCGTACTGGGTGCACCACGTTCGGCCTTCCACGCGCTCCCACAGGCGCGAACCATCGCCGCGCGCAAGTGCGTCGCGCACAATTCCAAGCGCGGTGACATGAAGCACAATTCCAATCCGCTTGCCGGGGTGGCGATCAAAAATTTCTGCCAACGCGTCAAGAATGCGCGCTCGAGCGTCGGCAAGCGGCTCGCCTTCCGGGGGAATCACTGTCAAGGGTGAGGCAATCCACTCCGCGTATCGACTTTCAAAGCGTCGCTCAAACTCGGAGAGACTCAAACCCTCCAGCAAGCCAAAGTCGGGGTCCGCCAGATCGCGATGAGCGCGGACTTGGCAGGCGAATCGACTGGCAACGATGCGTGCGCTCTCGATAGCCGCTTCATCGGCCGGGTGATAGAGATACTCCGGACCATCCCCCAGGCGCGCCACGCGTTGTCGAAGTTCGGCAAGCGACTCTTCAATGGCAGGTAAGTCCGTGCTGCCACGCAGGCGCTGCTCGGCGTCCCACGCTGTTTCTGCAGGACGAAAGAGCCAGAGCATGGTGCCGGGCATCAGGTCATCCTCGGAGCGCGGCGATGGCGCCCGCGTAATCGATGGTTCCAAAGATGGCGGTGGCGCTGATTAGAACGCTGCATCCCACCGCGCGACACGCAGGCGCCGTGGCGGGTGAAACACCACCATCAATCATGAGCCGCTGCTCTGGACGCATCCGCGCCAGTAACTCTGGCCCCTTTGAAAGCACCGAAGCAATAAATGATTGTCCCGCCCGACCAGGATGGACGCTCATCAGCATGGCAGTGTCGACCATCGGTAGCGCATCAAAGCACGCGGACGCGGGGGTATCCGGATTGAGGACGATGCCGGCAGTCATACCGCGAGCCCGAATCTGTTCCACCAACGACGCTGGTCGTGGCACCACTTCAACATGGAACTGGATGTGCCCTGCTCCGGCGTCTGCAAACGCATCCACCCAGCGCGCGGGGTCCGTCACCATCAGATGGACATCAAGAAATACTTTGGGCACGGCGCGATGCGTGGCAGCACAGATCACTGGACCCAAGGAAATATTTGGGACGAAGTGCCCATCCATGATGTCAACATGCAGCGCATCACCTCCAGCGGCGATCGCAGCACGACAGTCATCACCAAGCCGCGTAAAGTCCGCGGAAAGAATCGACGGCTCGATGAGGAGCCGTCGATCAGTCAGGTAAGGATTCGCTGCTTTCGATCCGTCCACAGAGAGCACGCTCACTTCGCGGTTGCCTTCGGATCCTTCGCCTTGGCCTCGTAGGAATCAAGAGCGCGCTTGACCGCAGGCTTGGCAGCCGGTGCGGCCGCCATCCACGCGTCGTATTGCATCTCCGCCGCGGCTGCGTAATTGCCGCGCCCCGCTGAAACAGCCGCCATGGCAGCCAAGACTTCTGGATCATCCTGAGTACCGGGCAGTGCCTTCAATGTGTCAGCCACCACTTGCGCGGCATCGAGGTCACGCTTCTTGATATTGGCATCGGTCGCTAGGTAGTTGGCCGCTTCAATGAGTGCGTACTTGTCGGTCTTAATGCCAGCAATGGTGCTGGTCAGAAGCGCCTTGGCGCCGGCCGTGTCATCCGCTTGCTCGTTGAGCATGCGCCAGGATTCAAAGCTGTACTCAAGCATCGTGGACGGATTTTCAGCGATCGCCTTGGCGTACAGGCTGCTCGCCTCCTTGAAGTTGCGGCGCTTGGCGGCGTTGCGCGCAGCGTTGATGGTTGGCTCAACGCGCGACATCAATTCCGGGTCGTAGCGGTTGGCCAAGGTCTGCTTGATGATGCGGTCAAAGTTCTCATCGAGCGGGTTGCCGATATGAACGATCTTTCCGGAGCGATTGATGACGAACGCGCACGGAATGCCCTTCTGGCCAGCAGCCTTCATCCACTTTTCTTTGATGAAGGTGTCGTCCTTCTTCTGCGTGGCCACGGTGTAGCCCATGGCAGAGCCCTTCTCCTTGACGAACTTCTTGACAAGGTCAACGGGCTCATCGCTCACGCCAATGATTTCTAAACCACGCGAACCGAGGTCCGTCTGCAGTTCAGTGAGATGCGGGATGGAGCGCTTGCATGGCCCGCACCACGTTGCCCAGAATTCCACCACGTAGACCTTGTCTTTGCTGAAGGTCTCAACCTTGTCGCCCTGGACGAATTCCAAATGTTCGGCGAAGCCTTCCGGAGCAGTGCCTCCGACCTCGAGCTTCTTCTCATCCTGCGCGCGTGCGCCGGATACGAACGAAAGTGCGAGAGCAAGACTAGCGGCGGCGGTGACGAGTGCGTTGCGCATGGTGTGAGCTCCGTTGATGTGCGCACTATAGACGGACAGGTACAGGGGCAGTAGCGGCAATGTCCTCACGCGGGATCAAGGACATCCACCGACTCAAATCGCTTGCCTTCCAGCATTTCCAGGCTGGCACCACCACCGGTTGAAACGTGCGTGAGTGCGTCGGCAAGATGCGCAATGTCCAGTGCCGACGCGGTGTCGCCGCCTCCCGCGATGGTGATGGCGCCGGTACGGGTGGCTGCAGCAACCGCACGCGCGATGGTCATGGTGCCCACATCAAATGGGGCAGTCTCGAACGCGCCCATCGGGCCGTTCCAGACCACCTGCTTGGCGGTCAGGCATGCTTCAGCAAAGAGGTCGCGCGAACGTGGCCCGATGTCGAGACCCATCCAGCCGCCTGGAATTCCACCGATCACCTCGCAGGTTTCCGTTCCTGCAGCAAGTGCGCGACCGCAGACATGGTCGATCGGCAGCAAGATGGTGCAACCGCGCTCCTGCGCAGTGCGCAGAATGTCGCGGGCTTTGTCGATCATCTCGGGCTGCACCAGGCTTGATCCGGTGCTGACACCCTCAGCGCGCAGGAACGTGTAGGCCATGGCTCCGCCCACGATCACCATATCCACCTTATCTAACAAGTTGGAGAGGGCCAGTAGTTTGTCGCTGACCTTGGCGCCACCAACAATGGCAACGAAGGGACGCTTCGGTGCTTCAAGCGCCGCGCCCAGGAATTGCAATTCCTTCTCTAACAGTCGCCCCGCCAGTGCTGGCGCCCCACGCGACTTCATGGCGCGCGGCAGTGCCACCATGGACGCATCGGCGCGATGTGATGCGCCGAACGCATCGTTGACATACGCGTCTGCGTAGCCGGCCAATGTCGCGGCAAAGGCAGCGTCGCCCTTCTTCTCACCCTTCTCAAAGCGGAGATTTTCAAGAAGCAATACCTGACCGGGCTTGAGCTGCGCAACCGCTGCCTGCGTGGCGCTGTCGGTTGGAGTCTGTCCGACAAAGAGAACTTCGGCCTGACCAGCCAACAGTTCTTTGAGGCGCACAAAGACGGGCTGCAAACTGTCCGCTGCTTCGTAGCCGATGCCAGCCGGTCGACCAAAGTGACTGGCAACCACTACCGCTGCGCCCCGGGAGATCAGCGACTGAATGGTGGGCAGCGCGCCACGAATTCGTCGGTCATCGGTGATATGTCCGGCGTCATCCGTGGGAACGTTGAAGTCGGCGCGCACAAAGACGCGCTTACCTTTCGGGTCATAGGAATCAATCGAACGTCGGGCGGAAGTACGTGGGAGCGAGGCGGCGTGATCGGTCATACTTCCACTATACGAAATGCGCATCGACCACCCCATCACCCCGCACGATTCTCCGAGCCGGCCACTCACCGTGCTGGTGCTTGGCCCCACCGCCGGCGGAAAAACCGCGCTGGCCGTTGAGTTGGCGCTCACCATGCCGGGCGGCGGCGAGTGTGTCAGTGCCGACAGCATGCAGGTGTACCGCGGCATGGACATTGGCACCGCCAAGCCAACCATTGAGGAACGACGCGGCGTGCCGCACCACATGATTGATGTTGCCGATCCACACGGCGGCGCGTTCACCGTGGCGGACTGGGTAGACGGCGCGCAGGTTGCCATTGAAGCGATTCATGCGCGCGGAAAGCACGCCATTGTGGTGGGCGGAACAAATCTCTATATCAAGAGCATGGTGGAGGGAATGTTTGATGGCCCGCCCGGTGATCCGGACATTCGTGCGCGGCTCGAAGCGCTGCCAACGGAGATTCTGCGCGGCGATCTTGCGCATCATGACCCGATCGCTGCATCGCGCATTCATCCAAACGATCGCCGCCGCACGGTGCGTGCCTTAGAAGTGTGGATGATTACCGGGCAACGGTTGAGCGAACTGCAACAACAGTGGAGCGATGCGCCGCGGGCACTGCCGCCGCGAACGCATGCGGTTGGATTGGAATGGCCAGTGGAACTCATCAACCAACGGATCAACGCTCGAGTCCGCGCCATGCTGGCTGGAGGCCTCGAACGCGAACTGGTAAAGCTGCTTGCCAAGGGGCCACTCAATCGGCAAGCGATTGAATCCGTGGGATACCGCGAACTATTGCGGCACTTTGCACACGAGTGCACCATTGAGGAAGCCACGGAAGACATCTGCGTGCGCACGCGGCAATTTGCACGCCAGCAACGCACCTGGCTGCGGCGCTTCAAGGCGATCCCGGGGTCGATTTGGATCGACTCCCCGGTGCGGACCGCCCCCGAGGCCGCCCGTGAGGTTATTAGGACTCTATTTGGGTCGTAACGACGACTCCTCATATAAGTACCACCCCTCCGCCGATGGAGCCCCGACAGACGGTGCTCTTGATTTCGGCTGCGCGGAAGACGATCCCACATGGCAAAACGACCAACAAAGCCTGCAAAGACCGCCTCAAACGACGAACCGGGGGACGATGCGCCTGCAAAGAAGGGCAGCTACAAGCTAGTGATCGTGGAAAGCCCGGCCAAGGCGAAGACCATCACCAAGTACCTCGGGGCCGGCTTCCAAGTGGAGGCCTCCAAGGGGCACATCCGCGACCTACCGAAGCGTGCTCCCAAGGGTGTCAAACAGCCTGTTCCGGGCGTGGACCTTGAGCATGACTTTGAACCAACCTATGAAGTGAGCGACGACCGGCGCGCGCAAGTGACGGCACTCAAAAAGCTTGCCAAGAATGCCAGCGAGATCTGGTTCGCAACCGACTTGGACCGCGAGGGCGAAGCGATCGCCTGGCACTTGGCCGAACTCTTGGGCGTGGATCCGTTGAAGGCGAAGCGCGTGGAGTTTGATGAGATCACCCGCGGTGCCATTCTCAAGGCGTTCGAGGCGCCGCGTCCGATTGACATCAACCGCGTGAACGCGCAACAGGCGCGCCGCATCTTGGACCGCATCGTGGGTTACATGGTCAGCCCGGTGCTGTGGAAGAAGGTAGCCGGCGGACTCAGCGCGGGGCGCGTGCAGAGCGTTGCGCTGCGACTCATTGTTGATCGCGAGCGCGAGATTCGTGCATTCCAACCGGATGAATATTGGAAGGTGGAAGCAGCCATGACGCCGGACGCCGCCAAGGGCGCCGCGTTGGCAAAAGACTGGAACGCATTCATGGCGCGTCGCGATGAACGCAACAAGGCGCCCACCAAGAAGGAACAGGCGCATTGGCTTGCAGAGCGCAGCGGCATCGAGTGCGAACTGGTGCAAGTGGCCAGCAAGGCATTTGATCTGGGACGCGAAGTTCCAAAGTATGAGGATTTGGCGGATTTCAGTTCGAAAAACCCTTCCATTGCCATTCCAGATTGGGTGATGCGCAAGAAGGAAGAAGACAAGAAGACCAAGACTCCCCTGCCCCAAGAACTGCGCTGGTACGGACCGGGCGATGACTTGGTGACGCGCGTGCGAACCGTAGCGGAGGCGGTTGGACTGGAGAGCGTGACGGTTGATCTGCGTGAAGACGCGGAGGCTGTTGGATTTGCGCGTTGGCAGCGGACGGTTCGCGGCACCATTGGCGCAGGCGTTCGTTATCGCGTGAAGAGCATCGACCGCAGCGGCACCAGCAGCAAGCCGCGGGCTCCGTTCATCACCAGTACGTTGCAATCGAGTGCCAGTTACGCGCTGAGTTTCGGCACCGATCGCACCATGCGCGTGGCGCAGATGCTCTACCAAGGCGTGAACGTTCCTGGCGAAGGTCCAGTCGGTTTGATCACGTACATGCGTACCGACTCCACTGCATTGTCCGGCGAGGCGCTGGGCACAGTGCGTTCGTTTATCAGCGAGAAATACGGCGCGAAGTATCTGCCAGAGAAGGCTCGCTTCTATGGCTCAAGCAACAAGAGCGCGCAAGAGGCGCATGAAGCGATTCGGCCAACCAATGTGCGGCGCACGCCGGAGATGTTGCGTGGCGTGATCGATGAGGAACAGTGGCGCCTGTACAACCTGATTTGGCAGCGCTTTGTTGCGTGTCAGATGACCGATGCGCAGTACGACTCCACGGCAGTACTGTTGGAGCGCAGCGACAAAGCCACCGGCGCCATCTTTAAGGCCAACGGACGCGTGCAGACCTTTGATGGTTACACCGTGACCGGCATTCGCGGCGAAGGTGAAGATCAGGAGTTGCCAGCCATGAAGGAAGGCCAAGAAATGGCGCCCTTCTGGCTTGATCCGCAGCAGAAGTTCACCAGTGCACCGGCGCGATTCAATGAAGCAAGCTTGGTGCGCGAGCTTGAGAAGCAAGGAATCGGACGGCCTTCAACGTATGCGTCGATCATTAATACGATCGAAGCGCGTAAGTATGTAGAACAGGTGAGTCGCGCGTTCCATGCAACCGATATTGGAATTGCGGTGTGCGGATTCCTGGAGGAGCCGTTCAAGCATGGCTTCATGGATATTGGTTACACGCGCAAGATTGAAGAGGAGTTTGATGAGATCGCCGAAGGCAAGGAGAAGTGGCAAGAGATGTTGCGCCGCTTCTATGTTCCGTTTAAGGACGTGGTGGCCGGACTTGCGGCTGCCGATACTGCCCACGTGAAGGCAGAGGGAACGCCGTCGCCGTATGCGTGTCCGCTGTGCGGGCGACGCTGCGAATATCGCCTTGGAAAGACCGGCAAATTCCTTTCTTGTAGCGGATACCGCGAACAGATTCCAGTGGAGTTGCCGCCGGCAAAGGTGCCAGCGAAACCGGCGAAGAAGAGCAAAGCATCGGCGAAGCCAGCCAAGCCGGTCAAGCCGGTCAAGCCGCGCAAGGTGAAGACGCAGCCAGCGTGCGCGTATGCGGCGCCGGTGAATCGTCAAGGCAAGCCGCTGCTGCCGGAGAAGGTGGCCATTCGCTGCCCAGTGG
>JBBAOD010000026.1:0-3330 GCA_040401635.1 Phycisphaerales bacterium | reverse complement strand
GGTGACTTCCTCACGAGCGTCAACCGCGAGACTGATTTCATTCTCAACATCGACAAGAAGGGCGGACTGAAGTTCCCGTCGCCGCCGCCGTACGTGACCGAGCTGCCCTGCCCCAAGTGCAGCGCGCCGATGAATCTGCGCACCGGTAAGCGCGGGCCGTGGCTTGGGTGCAGCAAGTTCCCCAAGTGCCGCGGTCGCGAGAGTTGGGCGAAGATCCCGGTGGAGAAACAGCAAGTCTTGGAGAAGGCCCTAGCGATCCACGAGGGCAATCAGCCGAAGTTTGACATTGCCGCACTTGATGGCACCCCACTCAAGGAGGGGACGCCAGTGGTGGCGTTGGTCATCCCTGGCGAGGAGGCGAAGTTGAGATTCCACGCGGACTGGGATGCGGAACAGCGAGCGCTGGGCGCGACGGGGTGAATGCCCGGGAATGCGGCATCACGCGCGCTTCGGCAGCAAGTAGGTCGCGCCGATCGCTAGCGCAATGGAGAGCGCGAAGATTGCGTTTGCCATCTGCAACTTAGAAAGCGGCGCTGCCTCTATATTTTCTGCCACAAATCCAGGGATGATTTCCAGGACAACCCCGGCAGCAACGCCGCCGAGGCTGACCACGGCAATCGCCGTACCAACCCGGTTGGTGGGCAAGCCGCGGGTTGCAATTTCGAACGCCAGAACGTTTGCCGAAAGTGCCGCTCCAAGTGCCACCACATTGATGATGTCGATCCACAGCGGCCAAGTGCCTGGCACCAGCAACCAAAATAAGAAGAGCGGAAGCGCCGCCCACATGGAGACCATCAGCGTGCGACGACTACCGAATCGCATACCGATCCACCCAGCGACTGGTGAAAACACAGCGAGTCCCACATAGAAGCTCGCAGTGATGATGGTTGCCTCTTGTTCGTTCCACGCCCAGCCCTCGGCGAGTTTCATATTCCACATGCCGCCGAAGCCACAAACGGTGCCGCAGCTCACCGCAAAGACCAGTGCTGCAATGCGCACCGTTCGTTGACTGATGACGTCTTTGATTGAGGCGAGTGGTGATGCGTGCACCTCGCCGACGGGTGCGGGGACCGCGCTGAACCAGCGCCTCGGTATCCAGGCGAGGAGCGCGAGCGCAATGGGAATTGCAACAATTGCGGCGATAGCCAAGGTGGTGCGCCATCCAACTGCGTTCTCAAGCGCATTCCCGCCCGCTACGCCAAGCACACCACCGATGCCGATCGCCATGTCGCCGATCCCCATCAGCAGCGCGAAGCGATTTGCGGGGGCGACGCCACGCGCAACCGACGCAAGCGCCGGCGTGACGAATGCAGCCGCAGCACCAAGGAGCGAGCGCGCAAGCATCGCCGTCACGAACCCATCGCACCGCGCGAACATGAATGCCGAAAGACCGGCGAGCGCGGCAATGAGGGGCAGCAGTCGCGCCACGCCGTAGCGGTCAATCAGTAACCCCGCTGGCAATTGCACCACCGCGAACGCCAACAGGCACGATGCCGATACCACCGCAGACCGGGCGTTACCAAGGCCGAGATCGGTCGCCATTTCTGACTGCAGCGGCGCAAATAGATTCTCTACGGTGACCTGGTAGATCATGAACAGCACAACGGCAGCAAACGCCAACAGCCCCACTCGCCGCGGTGGGAACGCCGTGTTGCTGGGGCCCAATGGGGCAAGAACTTCGTTGGATGTATTCATGTTCTGTAGTCGGAAATGAGAGTCGGCTGACAATTATGGCAGACGATGAAGGTGCGCACGCCGCCGTCAGTGAACCGGGAACGGGGATATTTGCGGCGCCACGGAGGCTGAGATCTGGCGTTTTTGCGCCCCGGAGGGCCATATTGATAAATCGCAAAAATGTGTCAAATCCATGATGGGTGGCGGATTCAGATTTCGTTCATGTGAATGAGAAATCGCTCTCCTGCTTGAGGAAGTAACTCACACCCGTCACACGAACCCATCGTGAGGCGAGTGGATCCCCTTGGCTTCCGAACCCATCGGAAGCCGCATTCCCTTTTTCCGTCTGGAGATATTCCACATGTTGCCAATGACCCGAATGGTTGTATCGAGCACGGTTGCGTCGCTTGTCTTTGCGAGCGCGGCTTCGGCTGCGTTGGTGTTTGACAATCTCGCAAACAAATCTACCAATATCTATTCCGTAAGCGGAAGCTCTGATGTGACTTGGTACGCCGTGTATGCGAACAACGCTAGCAATCTGGCGACGCTTGATCTCAATCAATTAAAGGTCGCGGTTTACAAAAATGCCGGCTTTGCTGGCTGCACCCTCAACGCGTTTGTCGCGACCGCCAATGGAACAGATTTGGCGAGCGCATATCCCACCCTCGTCGCCTCCGGATCGACTGCGCCCGCATACACAAGTATCGGATCGATCTCGCTGAGCGCAAACGGTGTCGCGGGTGCTGTGAGTTCCACCGCAACGTTCGGTGACGGTGTGACCACTAAGGCCAGCATTGCCCTCAATAACTCTTGGAGCACCCACGGCTGCTTCTTCGTCGGCTTCCAGTTTGTCGGGAACTCCGCAACTTCAACCCTACGAGCCGCCCTGTACCGAAGCACCGGAACGACTGCGGGATCTGCCACCACAACGGTAGGCGCCATTGACAATACGTTCTGGTCGTCTACATCGTCGGTAACTGGTGCGGTAACCGGTCCTTTCGGCTTCCCATCCTCAACGACTGCCTCCAATGTGGGCTGCGTTTCGGTCGCCGGCAACCTCGTCCCCGCCCCAGGCGCGGTCGCGCTGCTTGGAGTCGCTGGCCTGATCGGCGCACGCCGACGCCGCTGAGTTGATCATCTTTATCGCTCCTCATATTGCACCGGCGACCCGATTGGGTCGCCGGTGCTTCGTTATGTACTCAGGAGGGAAGTTGGCGGCCGCCAGGTGACTCATAAACGCACACGCGAAGCCGTCATGGATCACTACATGGAACAATGTGCCAGCGAATCCAACGCTTGAATCGGAAATTGTCGGGTTGGCTTCTTGCACAGTCAGAAATCTGGGGCATAGTTAGGCACTTGCGTTTCCCTGCCTCGTTCGTAATTGAGGCACGCAAGTAGCACATACAGGGCAGTGAATCGGGAGATTGGTTGTGTTGTCACCATGCTCCGCGCATTCACTTTCTTTGCTGTTCCCGCCGCCATCCTGACTGTTTCCGGTTCCGCATTTGGTGCCGTGTCCACCGTGAAATTCACGGCCGACGCGCTCGGGCTGGGGTCCAGTGACATCAACGAAGGCAGCACCGTTGAAGCGAATATCGCTGGAAAGCTCATCACCAGTAGCACCACCGGCATGGGAAGCTCGCTGTACGTGCA
>JBBAOD010000025.1:0-18901 GCA_040401635.1 Phycisphaerales bacterium | reverse complement strand
TCCAGAGCCGGCGCGGTCTCGGTGAAAGTTGGACCAGGATCGGTGCTGCATGCAGCCACCACGGCGATGCAGCACATGCTGGCTGCAGTACGTATCAGGGCGGATGTCCGATACGGGCGAGTGTCAGCGGCACGATGAATGCCGGGTGTGCAACGAGTGCGTTCAATGAATTCCATGACCTGCTCCATGCTCTGCATGACCTATGTTCATGCGGAAATGCCACAGCGGCACGGCGCGCGCCGTGCTCGAGTGAACCGCTTGGTTCAGATCAGGAGTGTGGAGTGGAGCGCAAGTGCCTGGCGCCCGGATGGCGCGCGTGGCGGTCCGGTGTCATGGCTGATAGTTGGCGTTGCGCGCGGAGCTGCCTGCGCGGTGAGTGAAATCGCTCGGATGGCGGTGCCGACGAAATCGATCGAACCGATGGTGTCATGTTCGATATCAATGGTCACCGTGGTCAAGACGCGCTCTTTGCACTGAATGCAGCAGCCGTCGTCCGTCTTCACTGGATCGTGTGATGAGTGCGCATCCGCTGAAGTACCTGGCAGGACATCGCTTGTTTGATTGTGGCAGCAGTGACGCTGTTTCGCGGCGCTGTTTTCGCTGGCCGCGGTCGCTGGAGTCCTCGCTGCTGACATGGCTACATCAGCGATCGCCCGCGCTTGGCAGCAGCAGAATGGCATCCAGAGTGCCATGCAGGTGACAAGGAGTTGGTGCAGGCGGGTGCGCATCGGACGTTTTATTGTATCACCACAATCTGCCATGTTGGTGAATCAATCGGTGAAATTCATGCCAACAGGCTACGGACCGTTATTCAAGTGCACTACGGGCGCTTCAGGGCATCTTGTTCGTGAAACTTCCAGCGGCGGTTCCGGTAAGGTGTTGCAATGAGCACGCCATTCACCTTTCGAGCCGTGATAGTTGTTGGTCTTTCCGGAACCTTGACACTCGCCGCGTCAGCGATGATTGACCCTCCGGCCGCAGCGCCCACCGCGGTGCCCACCGCAGCGCCTGCCGCCACCGGTGCTGCTGCAGCTCCAGCCGCAACTACTCCCGCCGCGGCACCCGCGCCCAAGACGGCGACCGCCGAGCGGGGCGCACTTGAATTGGTCATTGAGCGAACCGGCCGCGTTGAATCATCGCGCAGCGAAGAAGTGCGCTTGGAGTTGGAGGCGTTCAGCGGTCCGATCACCGTGAAGGACATTGTTCGTCGCAATGGTGCAGTCAAGGCTGGCGATGCATTGGTGATGCTGGAAGGGAAGGAGTTTGAGAAGGGGCTTGAGGACCTTCGCGTCCAGGCCGCAGAGACGCAGCGACGCTTGGTCATGCAGAAGGAAGAACGGGCGATGCAGGTCCGCCAATCAATTGCTGCACTGGAGCGAGCTACCCTTGCTTCGGATTTGGCGCAGCAGGCCTTGGAGCTGTACCGCGACTATGAATCAAAGAAGGGCCTGGAAATGGCAGAGTTGGGGTTGAAGGGCAGCCTTGACGGTTTGCGCGACAACCAGGATGAGCTGACGCAGTTAGAGAAGATGTACGCCGGGACATCGCTGCAGAGTGAGACCAAGGATATTGTGCTTGAGCGCGCGCGCCGCGGCGTGGAGCGCGGGGAGATCTATGCCAAGTTTGCACGTCGCGACAATGAGATCTTTAAGGCGATCCGTGCACCGAATGATGCTCGTCGAGTTGAAGATCAAGCGAAGTATTCCAAGTTAGATCTGGAGAGCGCGCAACTCCAGCAGCGCTTAGGTGAGATCCGTGCCGAATTGGATATTGCATCTTCCGCACGTGCGCTCCGTGATATTGAGCGGCGCCTAGGAAAAATGGAAGGCGATGCCGCGCGCTTGAATGTGAAAGCACCGGCCGATGGCTACGTAGTGGTACGCGTCAAAGATGTGGGCGATCAGGTGCAGCCGCGCCAAGAATTGGCGCAAGTAGTCGATCTATCAAAGTTACGCGTGCGCGGCACCATGAATGCCGATGCGCTGCGCGTGATGAAGCAGGGCGATGTGGCCGCTGTTTGGTTTCCATCGCGCCCCGAGCTTCGTGGCGAGGCAGTGGTTGATGAGCTCGTCGTAGTTGGTGCACCAGAAGGCGATGGCGCTGCGTTCCCATTCGTTGCATCGTTGCGCAGCGTTGATGGAAGTGTGTTCCCGGGGATTGAGGCCCGTTTGGTGATTCGCGGAACCCTTGCCGATCGCGTTCTTGTGCCCAACAAAGCCATCAAGCAAGAGAAGGGCCGATTCACCGTCAAGGTGCTCGCGGGCGAAACACAAACCGAGCGCGAGGTTCGCGTTGGTGCATCGGACGGCACCAAGACTGAAGTTGTTTCTGGGTTGCAGGCGGGCGAACAGGTGGTGATGCCGGATGCATGAGTCGGGAGTCAGTAGCCCCATGAATACGCAGCGCACGGTCATTGCTTGGCTGAGGCAGCTGCGCGCTGCTGCGGCGGTCGCATGCATCACCGCGATCGCTGGATGCACGCAGCATGCGGCAACACCCGCCGCGCCATCCGATGCGGGAGCGATGACGGCACCGTCCGTGATCGCGGAGCAGCAGGCGGACGCAGCCGTTGTCACGGCACCGACGCCCCAGCAGGCAACCACGGCCACGCCGCCAGCCCTTCGGCCAGTACCGGATCCGCAGCGCTCGCTGACACGCACGCATGCGGCGCAGGCGCGTGGGCTCGCTTGGACCTTGGCAAATCAGCGCCCGGACGGAAGCTTTGGAACGTTTGAGAGCCCGCGCGCGCGAGAGATTTACCTTGATACACAAGCGAGTCACCGGGCATTCCACACCGCGACCACGGCGTTAGTGTGTTGGTCGTTGGTGGTGCCTGCGCGCACCGATCCCGCATGCAGTGCTGCGCTCCTCCGTGGATTGACCTGGCTTGAAGCGCAGGGTGAAGTGGGGCGCGCCTCTGGAAATACCTTCTACAGCGTGTGGGCGCACACCTATCTCTTGGAGCTGGCGTCTGCCATTCTTGCTGACCCTGCCCGCACCGCGGACCATCAAGCGTGGCGCGCCATCTTGGAGCGTGAAGTGCAGGTGGCCCGTCGTGAGCAGAGTGCCGAGGGCGGCTGGGCTTACTACGACTTCAACCATGTTGGACAAAATCCCAGCGGCCATGAGAGCACCAGTTTCAATACTGGCGCCATGATTGAGTCACTGCTCAACGCGCGTACGCAGGGAGCAGATATTCCGGTGGGAACCATCGCGGACGCGTTGACATGCATGGAGCGGATGCGGATTCCGAGTGGATCCTTTGCATATGGAACGTACGCAGAATTGAATGTTGCCGGCGACTACAACAAGGTTTCCGGAGCGAGCGGACGGTTGCAAGTCTGCAATTTGGCGCTCTTTCGTAATGATGCCAAGGGAACCGATGGCGAGACGCTTCTGCGTGGCGTGGAGTTACTGCGCGAACGGCACTTCTATATTGAGATTGCCCGCGGCCGCGTCATGCCGCATGAGGCGTTCTATCGAAATTCTGGCTACTACTATTTCTTTGGGCATTACTATTGCGCTCGGGTACTGCAACTGGCACCCGCTGGCCCGCGCCGTGATCTCTTAGTGCGCTGGCTTGCTGAGCAGATGGCAATCGACCAGAACCGTGACGGCAGTTGGTTTGATTACCCGCTCTATGGCTATGGATTTGCCTATGCCACCGGATTTGCCATGCGAACCCTGGAAATTCTGGAGCCAATGATTGCTGAACAAGTGCGCGCCACGGGCGGCACCGGCGCCGTGCCGATGCCGCCCGAGAGTTCCACAGTCAATCCTTGACTGTGTTGGCCTCCACTTGCTCCACGCTGTTGCATGCACGACGCTGTTGCAAGCAGAACCAATTCGACCGCTACCTTCTAGCGCTTTCTCCGGCGTGACAACGCCGCGCACGCTGAAGCCGCAAGTGTGACTGCCGCGCCCGGGGCAGGAACCGTTGGTCCGCCGCCGGGCGTGTCGTACACCCACGAGGCGTATTCGCCCGCGTGCCAGCCTGCGTCATCCAGCCACGCATGCGGCGGCATACCGCCCGTGGACGTCAACTTGACGGGTCCGATGGTGACTGATGAATAAATGGGATCAGTGGAGTTTGATCGCACGAATGCCACCGAGTCCAGCAGTTCCGTCCACGGCAGTGTGTCCAACGTGCCGTCGTTCCCTGGGTCAAGATCCATTCCGAGGTTTCCTGTGAACGAACGCACTAGGAGGTAGGTCACTGAATCGGAGTTCTCAAAGTTCAGCGAATCGCCGGTGCCGATGCTGGCGTGGTTGCCCGCTGGATCGACGACCAACATCTGTCCGTTGAACGCTGTCGAGCCGAAAGTTGCTTCGTGCCCGACAAACCGTCCATTGGATCCAAGCGTCCATGCGGAAAGGTCGATCGCCATCTCCACAATGCCACCGGGGTCAGTCCCGCTGTCGCCGATCGCGACGAACCAACATCCAGCAAGCGACATTCCCGGAGCGCCGTACAGCTCAAAGTATTCGTCGGTGTCAGCCCCTTGCTGATCGACACGCAGTTCGGAGATTCGCAACGAAATTGCTGCGCTTCCGCCACTTCCGCCGTTTCCGATCGATAGGCCCGCGGATGCTGGTCCGGTGCACGCAGTCCAAGTGATCGCCGCCACCGCACACTGTGCGGCCTGTACAGAAATTCTGTGATTTCCCATGTCAGTCCCTTACGGCTAAGCCGCAAAATTCCTTGCGCGGCGCCACAGTAACCCGCCGTGTCCTTGGTTCTCGGAAACACCGCGGAACTTCCCGTGAAATTCCGGGCAATTTATTGTGCACGCCGGGGATTGTGCTTGTCCGCTCATGCGTAGTTGGTGACAATGTTGGCATGTTGATCCCCATGCGACGCGCGGCTGCCATGTTCATGCTCTCGTGCATTCCCCTCGTGGCAGGTTCGGCGTGGGCGCGGTCGCAGTCGGTGCTGTTGATTCCTGATACGTCTGCGGACAAGATCTGGGCATTCAGTGCCTATGACGGCTCGGTGATTTCCAACAATTTCATTCCCAATGATGGCCGCATGAAGCAGGTCATCCAAGTAGCGCAGACCCCACAAGGCACGTTCCTGATGGCCGACGTTGGCAATGATCAGAGTTGCAGTGCCGATGATGCAGTGCGTGAGTACTCCCGCTGCGGTCAATACATTCGCACTCTTGCCGGACCATCGGATGGCGTTTGCAATCCGGAAGGCATCTGCATTGCGTACGGCAAGGTGTGGTTTATTCGACTCTATGACAGCGCCTTTGAGCCCACCCCGGGTGCCAATGCGATTTGGTCCATGAATTACGACGGCACCGGTCTGACACAGGTGTGCGCCAGTCCGTCGTTCGGCAAGACATGGTCGCTCTTTCCGTACAACGGCGGATTTTTGGTGGGCGACATTCTGGACCACAATCTGGAATTTGCGCCACTGAATTGCACGACCTCTGCGCCGTTCTACGCCTATGGCCAAGGCGGCGGAACCATGCGGACGCCGCAACAGATTCAGGTGTTGCCCGATGGCACAGTGATTGCCATGTTCTTTTCCGGATCGGCCGGAGCGTCGCTCTTTAGCGCAACCGGCGAACTGCAGGGACAGATCTCTACCCCAACCGGTCGCGGTGTCTATCCGCTTGGTAATGGGGAAGTGCTGTTCTCCGGCGGTACGCAAGTGCAAGCGTTCAACCCGGTGACGAGCCAGCTTCGGACGATCGTGAACCAGGTCACGCCGTTGGCAAGTTTCCGGTGGATTTCGCCCGCCACGCTATTACCTTGCCCTGCAGATTTGAATTGTTCGAGCACCGTTGACGGCGCCGATTTGGGTGCGCTGCTCGGCAATTGGGGTTCAGCGGGAACCGGCGACCTTGACGGCGACGGCACGGTGAACGGAAGTGACCTTGGAATCCTGCTCGGCAACTGGGGCAGCTGCGGTTAACCGTCATTCATCGCGACTACTCCGATAGACTCGGGCGAATGCTAGTCCAGTCAATACTGAGCGCTGTTCTTTCCGTGAGCATCATCGGCACTCATGTGTGCGCTGCCAACGTGCCGGCGGTTCTCCGCGGCACTGGCCCCGCCATTGGCGACGCCATGCCTGCTCCGCTCTTGGCGACGGCCGTGCGCGAACGCATGCCGTCGTTTCGGGAAGTCGGAGTCACCTACGTAGTGGTGTTCTTCAATTCATCCGATGCGGTGAGTCGGCAGTCGCTTCCGGTGCTTGACACATTGGCGCAGCGATTTGGGAAGAAACTAGCCATCGTGGCGATCAGTGATGAGCCAGTATCCGTAGTCCGTGATTTCGCATCAACTCCGGAGTGGGCACCCAAACTTGGCTTTGTAGTGGCGGCAGACCCCACTCGAAATTCGCTGCAAACCGTGTACGGGCAGGGCAGTTGGCCGACGCTCCCGGTGGCGTTCGTCGTTCGTGGTGGTGTGGTGCAGTGGCGCGGTGTTCCGCTTGATCTTGACCCCATCGTGTCGGCGGTGGTGACCGATCACTGGGATATCGCGGCAGCGCAGCGAGCGGCAGAGCAGCAGCGCCTGTGGGACGAGCAGATGTCCAAGGTGGACGCGCTCGCCAAGACCGCGCGCTTTGATGAGGCTTTGGCAGCGCTCGAAGGATCGTGCGCGAGCGCGATGCCGGCGCAGGCAGCGCTGTGCACGGGGCGAAAGTTCTCGCTGTTGATTTCCGCGCGCCGTATTCCGGAGGCGCTGACGGTTGGTGCGGAGATCATGCGCGCACCTGCCAATGAAAAACAAGCAGCGGGCATCGCGTGGACGATCGTCAATGTGGTTCCAGGCGATGCGGATGCGCTGGCATTTGCACTCAAGGCGGCGCAATCATCGGATCGTGCCCTGAAGGGTCGTGATCCAATGGTGGGTGCAATTCTTGCCCGCGTCCTGTGGCTTTCGGGCAGGCGTACCGAGGCGATCGAGACTGCTCGTCGCGCGCTCAGTTTGGCGGACTCGCCGGACCTGCAGAATTCACTGCGCGAGGATCTGCGTGTGTACGAGCCAGCTTCGAAGGCAAAGGCGCCAGCGCGCTGAGCGAGAGCTGTTGCGGCTTCTTTGTGCACGTGGTGGTCATGCGACGGACTTTGCGCGGTCAAGCCATGACGAGCACGCGGTAGATGAACCGTCGCGCGGGTTCAGGCAACACGTCTACGGTGGTACGCAGGGTCTGTTCAGCAGTGAATCGGACGCCCATGATGATGAGCGTGCAGTACACCGTGGCAACGGTGACAAACTCCACCCCGGCCCCAAATCGACCCGCGGGAAGTGTCATTGAGTCGCGGATGCTGTGCCCGATTGATTGCGCAGCGAGTGCGGTGAGGAGTGCCAGCGCTGGTCCAAAGGTGAGATGTTGAACCATGTCGCGCGGGGCGACTTTGAATTGCCGCATGACCCACACTAATTGCGCGAGCGCCGCGATGGTCATCGTGGCGCCAGTAGTCGCGCAGATCACCGTGATTGGTTGGTATCGAGGAGTGCCGTTGGTCGAATCAAGCCAGACCACCAGTGCACCAAGGACTGCGCCGCCAATGGTGCCCACCATCTTGCCCACTTCAAATCCAGCGACGGCTTTGAAGCGCTGCAGGCCCAGAAGCGGTCCAGTGAGGATGCCGGCGATCGTCGCGTACGTGGCACCGATACATAGAAAGTACAGCCCGCTATTGATCCCCGACCACTTGCCACCCCACACCAAGAGTTCGAGGGTTGGAAAGAATGAGGCCGTGGCTATGGTGGTGATGGGCACAAACAACATGGCTCCCGCGAAGACGCGTTCCATACCGATTTGTTCCGCCACCTGATTGCCGCGGTCGCGCGAGAGGAATGGCGCGAGCACATTTTGCAACGCGCTCGTCAATAGCATGGTTGGCTGGTTCGCCAGCTGGAAGGCGA
Organism: Phycisphaerales bacterium; assembly: GCA_040401635.1. Lineage (GTDB taxonomy): Bacteria > Planctomycetota > Phycisphaerae > Phycisphaerales > SM1A02 > UBA966. The sequence continues at coordinate 11,011 of JBBAOD010000025.1, read as the reverse complement.
AGTAGAAGAGGCCAAGAGTGGAGGCGGGGATGGCGATTCCCAGGATGAGAAAGTTCAGCTGACCCTGAATGGTGTTGAGCACCGCAGCAACCAGTGGCCACTTCATAAAGCGCGCCATGTCCGGGAGTCGCATGCCTTGCCATCGGTAGTCGGAGCGCTTGCAGGCGCCGCAGAATGCGAAGTACACGAACTCCAGGACGGGCGTGATCGCCTGTGGAATTGCCAATGCAATCGCGCCCATTCCAGTGGACGCCATCCACCATGTCAGTGCGATTCTTAGGAAGGCGGAGACGACATCAAGTTTGGCAAGTTCGCTGAAGCGCAGGTCAACCGACATGCGCATTCGGCTGACGGTGGTCATGGCGAAGAGCACTTGCCGACCAGCCATTAGCCACAGGACGGCTGGGAGACCAGGCAGGGCTGCGGCCGCAAATTTGCTCTCGAGTGCAGGCAACAGTCCAATTGTGCCCGCCGTAGCCACGGCGCTGAAGACAAGGAATGCGGTTCCCCACCAGAACATGCGTCCGGCGGCGTTGTCATAGTCTGCGGGGCGAATGCTTGGCATCACCAGCGCCGTGCCGCCCGCGCGAAACAGCGCCGTCACTCCCATAATTCCAACCGCTACCGCGAACGTACCCACCTGCTCTTCAGTGAGGTACCAACCGACGATCACCTGTGACACCAATGCTGACAGTCGCCCTACCACGCTCGCGAGGGTGGTGGCAACGATGGCGATCGTGCGTTTTTTCCCAAGTTGTGGACTCATGGGGACGGCGCAGGCTCCCCCGGAATGTAGCGAAAATCACGCGCTCATCTAAACGCATGTCTTGCCGCACTATACGCGGCGATCGCGCGACCACCGCCGACGCGCGACGGCCGGCCGGACTCCATCCGAACGCCGCATCACGTGTGGCGACGGCGCTCGGCAGCGCGGTAACTCTCGCGCGGTTGTTCGGGGACGGCACCCTTACTCGCTGGCTTGAGGCCATTCTCTTGGAACGCGATGCGGAAATTCTCAAACGTGGTGCCGATTAGGAATTCATTGATGTTCCGCTGCGTTGCGACCAACTGATCGTGGAGTGCACAGCGCTGACCAACACCACAGATGCCGCCACCAAATGGGCACAAATTACTGCGATCCTGGCGTTCGAAGAGGTCATAGACCTGCCGCAGGGTGATTTCGGAGGGTGCGCGCGCCAGGGCGTACCCTCCGCCCGGACCGGGGGAGCCGTTGACGAGATGGGCCTGTGAAAGCGCAGTGAGAATCTTGGCCACCATGGGTCTTGGCAGGCTGCGTTCGTCGGCGATTTCAAAGGCGGACAGTCGGGTCTTGCCCTCGTCCCAGACTTCCGCGAGTCGGCTCATGGCACCAATGGCGCGCTCGGTTTGCTTTCCGTACATGATTTCAGACCTTTCGTCGTGGAATTCGGCTTTGTAACGCTGATTGGCAGCTGTCTCCGAGCGTTCTATTACAGAATTAACGATATACTCTTCCGTGATTCGGGGGAAGGTATTACCTCTGACAATTCCAAAAAGTCTGAAATGGCAGTATCCCGAAGGATCGGTCCTGATACGCGGTGACCGTGGCGGTACCGCTCGATGAGGGCGTCCGGAGCCCGCCGTACCTTGCATGCATGGCAGCGATCGCGTTTCTTCGACCAGTCCGTCCGAACTTCCATCGTGATCCAACGCTTGATGAACTTGGGGCCCTGGGACAGCACTTGGCTTTCCTGCAAGGGTTAGTGTCGGCTGGTCATGTAGTGATGGCAGGACCTTCGGAAGATGGCGCCTTGGGCGTGGTCATGTTCCCGCATGACAGTGCTGCGGAGGCGGAAGATCGCATGCGCGAAGACCCCGCGGTTGCAGCTGCGGTGTTCACTTGCGAAGTGCAGGCGTGGCGCATGAGTTTGTTCGGTACGGGCTCGAGCCGCGATTGGTTGGGATTCACGCAGGCGATACATATTCGCGCCGACGCCGTCACCGCGTGGCGCATGCTCGCAACCTGCGATGGATTGGAGCGTTGGTTTCTTGGTAAGGCAGATGCGTGGACCCATGATGGTCGGCAATGGCCTCGGGATACTTCACTCGAGCACGGTGCCAAGCTTCGGATGACGTGGATGTGTGTTGGCGCCTGTGATGAGCGTGGTGTCTTTTCCACCGAAGAGCAGAGTGAAGACAACGACGTGCTGCGCACCGAGGCTCCACACCGCATCCGGCTTGGGTGGTACAGCGGAAAGGGCTGGGTGGAATTCCGGGTCACTCCACACTTGGCGGACGGTCGCGTGACCATTGAACTGGAGCAGCGCATGCATCCGAGCAGTGACTTTCGCCAACTGGAGCAGGAGTATATCGGATGTCGCGAGGGTTGGGCCTTCTACCTGACCAATCTCAAGAGCGTGTTAGAGAATGGCATCGATCTGCGCGAGCGCACCCCGGATCGCAAGGGAATCATTAACTTGTGATGGACGCGTGTGCGTGATTACTGCACGGTGACGTTGGCGACCGCGCGGTCGTAGTCGCGGATTGATGCAGCAATGACCGCGTGTGCGTGCGCAACACCGTATGTTCCAAGCACCTCGGCGGCGGATGGATGGCCAGGGCGCATTTTGTAGGTTGAGAAGTAGTGCACGAGTCGTTCGACCAGCGCCGCAGGAAGATCTTCAATGGCACGCGCGCTGCCCCATACTGCGTCATCCTTTAGGACGGCCACGATCTTGTCATCAGCAGTACCACCGTCGAGCATGGTGAGGCCGCCAACCACCACCGCTTCAGCGATAATTTCACTTCGGTTGACTGGGCGTTCGCTGAAGACGCAGATATCCAGTGCGTCTCCGTCAGCCTCAAATTGATGCCCCGTTGCGCGAATTGCTCGAACGCGATCGGCGGCGCTTGGATCATGCGCACCAAAGAGATTGGCTACGTCCGCTCCACAGAGCGTGCGTGGCACGAATCCGTAGAGCGTGGGGGGAGTGCTCGAAAAACGTTGTGGTCGGTCGACGCGCAGGTAGCCCGATGACTTCTCAATTTCATACTTCACTACGTCGAACGGCGTGATTTCAATGAACGCGTTGACTACGTGGGGCGCGTCTGGACCGACGGGCAATCCGTGCCAGGGGTGCGGACGGGATCGAAAGTATGTCGGGACACCCATGTGAGCAGGGTAGCAATGTTGGCAGCCGTACAATTCGGGCGGGTGCTAGTGTGTCTTGGTATCTGGCATGCGCTTCACTTCCAACATTCAGTGAGCAAGGATCAAAAAAGTGACTGAAGAGCGCCCGGCACATTCCACAGAAGGTTTACCGGTTGTTGGAACCGAAGTGTGTGAACTGAAAGTTGATGGCATGACCTGCGCGAGTTGCGCGGCGAGTGTGACTCGCGTGTTGCGCGCGCAACCTGGGGTTCTTGATGCGCAGGTTGATTTCATGATGGGGCGCGCGCAAGTCAAGATCGAATCCGCAAAGGCAGATCCACGCAAGTTGGCGAAAGCGGTCGAAGCGGCCGGCTATCAGGCGCGGGTGAATCCGAGTGGACGAGCGGTTCGTGATGCGCATGCGGCGCATGGCACGCATGAGTCGCATGGAACACACGATTCGCACGGTGCGCACCATGCCGGCTCCGGCGCCCATGTTCACAATCCCGATGCGCCGAGTCGCGTGGAAGAATTGGACGCATGGACTCGCAAGGAAATGCGATCCGTGCGGTTGAAGTTGATCGTTGCGGCGATCCTGTGCATCCCACTCATATGGATCGCCATGAGTTCGCATCACCTGTGGGGTGCAGGGGCTTCCCAAGAGGCGATGCATGCGGCGAGCGCGGATGCCCAGGTCAACCCAAGTGCTGCTGTGGTGCCACAGCTCGCACATCAGCATCAGAACACGAATTCGCAGTTTCTTTCGCTGGTCATACAACTGGCGTTGGCCACGCCAATCGTTGTGTGGTGTGGCTCGTCCATCTTCCGCGTCGCGTGGAAGGGCATGTTGCAGCGCACCGCCAACATGGATTCGTTGGTTGCACTCGGTGTGGGTGCTGCGTATGGGTGGTCTGCCTTCGTATTCGGGTCGGAATTCCTCCCTCGCATGGGGCGCGCGTCCGCTCTGCCGCCGGTGTACTTTGAGGCTGCCGGTGTCATCGTCACGCTGGTTCTCCTCGGTCGTTGGCTGGAGATGCGCGCCACGATCCGAACACGTGACGCCGTACGTGGTCTAGCCGCGCTGCAGCCGGCGATGGCGCGCGTGCGCCGCAATGCAGCAGAAATTGACGTTCCGGTGGCGGAAGTAGTGATCGGTGACCTCGTAGTGGTGCGCCCGGGCGACCGCGTTCCAGTGGATGGGTTGGTTGAAGAGGGATCGTCCGAGCTTGATCAATCGATGTTGACTGGTGAAAGTGTCCCCGTGACGAAACGAGCGGGTGACGAAGTGTTTGCGGGCACACTCAACGCAATGGGTGCGATCGTCTTGCGAGCAAAGAAGGTTGGCGGCGATACGGTTCTCCAGCAAATCGTCAAGATGGTGCAGGATGCGCAGTCTGATCGTGCCCCTGTAGCGCGGCTCGCTGACCGCGTGAGTGCGTGGTTCACCTTTGCTGTACTTGGTGCAGCAGTATTCACGTTCGTTGCATGGATTGCGCTTGGGCGCGGGGCGTTTGCGGCGGAATCCGACCCCACGGCTGCTGTGCTGGAAATGGCATTCACGAGCGCCATTGCGGTTCTGATCATTGCGTGCCCGTGTGCACTTGGGCTCGCCACCCCGACGGCCATCATGGTTGCTACGGGCGTTGCAGCGCGCCGTGGCATTCTGATGAAGGGCGGGGCTGCTATCGAAGCGCTCTCCGGAGTAAACGCTGTCGTCCTCGACAAGACCGGCACAGTCACCGCTGGCAAACCAGTGGTCTCACAGATTCATGTTGTCAATGGCACGGACGAACGCGCGCTGCTAACAGCCGCAGCTTCAGCAGAGCGCTCCAGTGAGCATCCGCTTGGCGAAGCGATTGTGCGTGCGGCGTTGGATCGCGGCATCGCTGTGCCAGCGGCAGTGGATTTTCTTGCCACGGTCGGTGGCGGGGTATCCGCAACAGTGAATGGCAAGCGCGTCCGCATTGGAACGCCAGAATTTGCCTGCGAATGTGCTGTTTCAGCAGCGATCAGTGAACTCATGACCACCGAACGAAACGCAGCGCGGACAGCCGTAGTTGTATCTGTAGACGGCGAGGCCGTCGGCGTAATCGCTATGGCAGACGCTGTATTACCCGATGCGCGCGAGGCGGTAGCCGCCATTCGCGCGATGGGTATTGATGTTTCCATGGCATCTGGCGACGACCAACGCGTTGCAGAATGCATTGCGCATGAAGTTGGCATTGAGCGCGTGTATGCGGGCATTCTTCCGGGCGGCAAGGCCAAGATCATCACGGACATGCGTGCCCGCGGTCAACGTGTCGTCATGGTGGGTGACGGTGTGAATGACGCGCCTGCGCTCGCGAGCGCGGATGTTGGTATGGCGATCGGTAGCGGAGCAGATATCGCGGCGCACGCGGCGGATGTGGTGCTCATGCGCCCAGGGGTCTTGCGCGTGGCGGAAGCGATCACTATTGCGCGCGCCACCATGCGCACCGTGCGGCAGAATTTATGGTGGGCATTTGGCTACAACATTGTTGGAATTCCACTGGCAGCAGGTGCTTTATGGCCGCTGACGCACTGGAATCCTGGGCCGATGGTTGCGGCAGTCGCCATGAGTGTTTCAAGCGTTGCCGTGGTCACTAACAGTCTTCGCCTACGTCGGACGGCAATGCGTTGAATATCTACACCCGACTAGCACCTCTGGAACCCCTGCTCATCGGACCGTGGCGTTGGGCGATGTACGCCGCGATCGCGGCGCCGTTCGCGGTGGTGCTTTGGGTGCTGTTCGGGCGTCGATGGAAGCCGGACGGAGTGCTTCGGTGCGCACAATGTCAGCATGTGTTTGATCCGGAAACTCGGTTTACGGGTACAGCATCAGCAGCCGGCGTGCGATGTTCGGAGTGCGGAAGTGTCACGCTGACTGAGCAAGCGGCACTTCGGCGTGGCAGAAGGAGGTGGGTCATCGCTGCGAGTATTGCAAGCGCGCTGCTCATTGCATTGCCGCTGATGGTCTGGCACAGCGTCCCGGTGTTCATCGCCCGCACGCTGATGCCGCGCTGGGTCACTGAGGGGCGCGCTGAATTTGCGAACGGTTTGACGCTCGTGTACGAAGTCGATCCGTTACAGGAGTGGTTTGATATCGAGCCAAATACTGCCGCCGGCGCGTGGCGCGGCAACTTTGAGGACTTGGCGGAAGTGAGCGACGCGGACACAAATGAGGGCTGGAATAATCGCACTTCTTACGTGTGGCCAGATCGTCGCCGATTGCGTGCCTGGACCGATGCAAGTCACCCGACATCCACTGCGCATCTCGGTCATTTCGTCTTCGGAGTGGAAGGTTGGTCACCGACGGCGGACCGGTGTATGCCGCCGATTGGCTCCCCAGGGTTTGGCGGCGATATCACCGGTGATGGTGTCGGCGATGTCATTGTGGGCGAAGTCAACGACGGTAGCGGTGGTGGCACGACGTGGATGATGGTGACGGTTCCGCAGGAAGCCGCGGACGAACACAGCGGTCCTGCAATTACCGTGATCGGCATGGGAATATTTCAGCGTGATGATGCACACGGCGGATGGATCTTTATGAGCGTGTGTCATGGATTCCGCTACGGACTGACGCCCGGTGCATTTTGTAATGACCCACTCATTGCGTGCACATGGAATTCAGCGCAGCGTGCATGGCTGCCGAACGTGGACCGTATGCGGCGCGAGCCGGATCGAAAAGCTCTTGCAAAATACGCGGCAGATGCGCTTGATCACTACCAGGAGTGCCTCGCCGATGCGGCGGAAATGACCCCTGGCAGCACAGTCAATGATCTCACCAAGGAAACCACGGCGGGCGAGCAGGATCCCGCTGCGGCCGCGGTGGATGCCTTGCGTAACGGCCGCGCGGGCATGGGAGATTTCTTGCCCTGTCCAAGCATGATTGGTGCACTGGCCATGGGCGTATTGGAATTGCTGACTTCCGGACACGGCGCCGAGTGGGAGGAATGGGTGCGCTTGGCCTGGCCGCCGGAAGCGACCGCATCGTTCCGCGATCGGTTCATTGCTGATATGCGCCGTACCATCGAAACATGCGAATGCGCCCAGTCGCTCCGAGAGTTGAATGGATTTCCGGAAGCACGCCCGGCAGTCGGCGCAACGCCGCGCGGCTCCGATCACAAGCGTTGAAACAATGTTGATGCATCTACTCATTGTTTCCATGTGCGGCGCCATTGGCTGCGCCTTGCGCCTGGTGGCGCGTGATGTCCTCATGCACAACGGCGCGCAGCCATGGTGGGCGGTCCTGGTGATCAACCTCTTCGGTGCACTTCTGATGGGTGGCGTGGCGGGTAGTGCCCAATCAATTGAAGAGCAAGCCGGATCGATGGTGCTTGCTGCCGCGACCGGTGTGCTGGCTGGGTGGACCACCTATTCCGCATTCTCGATGGACGTCGTTCAGTTATGGTTGCGCGGTCAGCGTGCAAGTGCCCTGACGCTGTGGGCGGCAACCTTGTGCGGCGCTCCGCTCTTGGCACTGGCTGGTGGTGCAGCAATGGCTGCGTACACAGGGGCGGCAACGTGAATCACCAGCACGCATTGCCTCCGGTACCGATTTGGAAACTCATCGCCGTTGCCTGCGCTGGTGGGTTTGTTGGCAGTGCGGCTCGTGCTGGAATGGAGTTGGGATGTAGTTCCGTTGGACTTCCTGGATGGACGGCGCGTGTCGTGGTGAATGTGCTGGGCGCATGCGCGATTGGCGTCTTGTTTGCCCGTCTGTGTGATGTTGACGGGCGCGGTATCCCGGTTGGATTTTCTCAGAAAAATCGCGTGCGCGAGCAACTCTGGGGCGCAGGATTTCTTGGCGGATTTACCACTGTGAGCGGCTTCGCGTGGGATGTGGCATCGGCAGTCCAGGATGGAGCCTTGGTGCGAGCGACGGTGCTGCTTACCGCAGATGCCGTTGTTGGAATTGCTGCTGCGGCGTTGGGCTACTCCATCACGATGGCGCGCCGTCAAGTGCGGGAACGCAAGGGCGCTGCCTAATCACATTCAGTATTTTTATAGCGTGGTGTGATCACTACTGACGCGCTCAATCACCAGCGACGCATTCAACAAGTTCTGCGCGGAGTCGCCACGTTGGTACGTCGATGGTTGGTAGCGACATATCCACGCGCCACTGGCTTGCAACTGCGCAACAATGTGCTCCAAGTACGGGTGTCTCCGTGCTGGCGAAGTGCGTGTGGTGGTTGGATACACATGCAGCGCACGCTTGGTGACACGCAACAACTCGGTCATGGAATCCTGGTGCCATTGCTCGGTGAATGGCGAATTGCTGAGGATCCCACCTGATTCCGGCGAACTATAGGTCACCAGCAAGTGTGCGCTGAATGTTTGGTCAAATGATTGGTCTGCAAATGGCAACTGCGGCAGGCTGGCTGCAACGTAGCGACCTGCGGCGCGTCCCGCTTCATAGTCGGCAAGAAATCCAAGAAGTGCAGCACGCTTATTTGCTGCATACACATTGAGGTCCAGTGTCGAATAGTGGTCACCGTGCTCCGACATTGCCTTAATTGTTCCGGCAATGTCCGATTCACAGCGCGCGCGTAGTTCAGCATGCGTATGGATGTACAGGGGGTCAATGCCAACAGCGTCAACGCCCGCGGCCACTGCCTCGGCAACAAACGAACATGGGCCGGATGGGCAATCGAGAATTCGCTGGCCGGCAAGAGCTTGCAGCGTTACGCCGAACATGGCGTGGTAATCACTGGCAAGTCGGCCGAAGAACTGCATCGTGTCGAGCCGAAGTGTGGGTGCGGTCATCGCGGTAGTGTGCCGTCCCTGATCAATTCCTGCTGAGTAGTTTCGCATCATTCACCGCGGCGCTACGCTGCGTCACATGCCCGATATCACGCTGAATCACCTGGTTGCCGATGTTTCTTCCGGAACAGTCCGCCCGTGTCAAGTCACTGTCCGCTCTGGACGAATTGTTTCCATCGTTCCCAGCGCTGCCGCCATGCAGCCAGGAGTGCTCGTACCTGGATTCGTTGATGCGCATGTGCACGTGGAGAGCAGCATGCTGCCGCCGTGGGAATTTGCGCGTGTGGCGATGCGACATGGCACGGTGGCGTCAGTGAGTGACCCGCACGAGATTGCCAATGTCTTGGGTGAGCCAGGTATTCGCTTCATGATTGATGATATTGCCGGTTCGCCATTCACCTGTTGGTTTGGTTGCCCATCGTGCGTACCAGCGACGTCCTTTGAGACCGCTGGCGCAACGATTGATGCCGATGCATGTGCGCGGCTCTTAGATGATCCAAACATTCACTACCTGAGCGAGATGATGAATTGGCCCGGCGCGATCGGTGCTGATGCGCAAGTTATGTCGAAGATTGCCGCGGCCCAGGCTCGTGGCAAGCGGGTTGACGGACATGCGCCTGGTCTCCGCGGGGAGCAAGCGCGCGCATACTTTGCACGCGGCATCGAGACGGATCATGAGTGCTTCACCCTTGATGAAGCGCGCGACAAGGCTGCGCTTGGAGTGAAGATTCTTATCCGCGATGGCAGCGCTGCTCAGAATTTTGACGCACTGTGGCCGATGCTTGCCGAATATCCCGAGTTGTGCATGTTCTGCACTGATGATGCGCACCCAGACGATTTGCTGGTTGGGCACATTGACCGCTTGCTAGCACGTGCAGTGGCGAATGGAATCGATCCATTCGTTGCTCTGCGTGCCGCCACGTTCAATCCGATTCGACACTATGGATTGCCGTGCGGTCTGCTGCGTGAAGGCGATCGCGCCGACATGGTGCTGATAGAAGATTTGTTGACTTTCAAGCCAGTTCGAACATGGATTGCCGGGGAAGTGGTGTCAGAGGGTGGGCGCTCGTCTATCGCGCCGCGGCTATCGCGGACGCCGAATGCGTTCCGTGCGGGCACGTTTACAGCGAGTGACTTTCGCGTGTTGTCTCCGGTGAGTGTCGCGGGTAATGCCGCAAGTAGCGCCCCGGTGATTGCTCATGCGATCCTCGCGGAGGATGGACAGCTCGTCACCGGATCCATCGACGCACCCATGCACGTTGCCAATGGAGTGATCGAGCCCGATCCATCACAAGACCTCCTGCTGATTGCCGTGGTGAACCGCTATTCCGCCGCGCCGCCAGCGATGGCCTTCATCCGTGGATTTGGGCTGACGCATGGCGCCATAGCGTCGAGCGTGGCACATGATTGCCACAATGTTGTTGCGGTGGGTGCCTCACGTGAAGCGGTGGCTCACGCGGTGAACGCGGTCTTTGCAGAACGCGGAGGCCTCGCGGTTTCTGACGGAAGTGCCGCCGGTACGCAAACATTAGCGCTGCCGATTGCAGGATTGATGAGTGACCTCCCCGCGGAAGAAGTGGGGGCGGCCTACGCACAACTCAGTAAGACGGCCAAGCATCTGGGCTCACCCTTGCGTGCCCCGTACATGACCGCTGGATTTATGGCGCTCTTGGTCATCCCGGCGCTCAAACTCAGTGATCGCGGGCTGTTTGATGGGAGCAAGTTTGCGTTCACGCCCGCGGTGATCTAAGCACCGCGGTGGCAACGTCGCGCGTGAGCTCAGCAACCAGTTTCGCCAGCATTTCTGTTGGCCAAGCGCCATTTCCTGGCGCGCCTTCGGCAATGTGCACTGCTTGAAGTTGAACAGTGCTTGCTAATTGCGTGGCCATTGTTCGGAACTCTGCACCACTGAAGCCGCTCGCCGCGGCGGCGCTTGCTGGAGCCTGCGCAACTGCATCAAGGTCTAGTTCTAATGTTGCCTTGCATCCAGCGAGATGCGCTGCCGCCAGTTCCGCCATGCGCAGCGGCGTGACCGCACCGCGAAGCATTGATTCAAAGGTGAATGCGGCAGTTCGTTCATCCCGTTCAATGGCGGTCACA
>JBBAOD010000024.1:14030-19157 GCA_040401635.1 Phycisphaerales bacterium | reverse complement strand
TCCACTGCTGCTTCGCGCTGTGCCTGCGCAGATCGATCCATCAGTGCCTTTGTCTCGTCTGAAAGTTGGTTGCGTTGCTTTCCAACCGACTTCTCTGTAGCCACGCGGGTGTCCTTGCTTGCCGCGTCAATACGTTCCGCGAGTTTGTCAATACGACGAGTCAGTTCTGCTGTCTCCCGATCACGCTGCAGTGCTGTTTCAAGGTCTGCCAGTGCGCTCTCTGACTCACTCGCTCGCTCTGTTGCGTCGTTACCAAGTGATGCGTCTGGTAGAGCGGTGGCGCCCTCTTGCGAACGTTGTGATGCGGTGCGCGCTAAATCACTGGCTTCTTGAATCGTTTCCGAAAGCCCCTCGCCATCGGTCTTGTTGCGTTCAAGTTTGGAGGCAAGTTCCGCCAGTGAACGCTCGAATGCCGCGATTCGATCAGCCATTCGACCTTCAGAACCAGCGATTTGTGCTCGCTCTGCCTCGGTTGCCGCGGCGCCGTTCGACTTGGTTCGCTCAACAACATCCTTGATCGCGTCGGCAATTCCAGCCTGCTCCTCACGGAGACGGCTGGCGGCCTCGCGCATTTGCCCAAGACGCGAACGCACCTGCGCGGAAAGTTCACTGGTGGAAATCACCCGAAACACACGGGGCGAACTCACCACAACTGGTCGCGGCGTTCCGTTGTTCTCAAATGCATCGGTGATGTTTCCCACACACACCACGCGGTCGCCAGGTTCCACTGAGAATTCGGAAAGTAACAGTGTTGTTTCAACACGCGCGCTCGCTCCTTGCGATCCTTCGACTGTCGAAACACGCCGCGCTGGCGTGTCGTTGCGCGTCACCGACACATCAATCCACGATCGCTTCACCCCAAAGTCATCTCGGCCCTCCGCAACAACGAGTGGGGTAGCGGCAGGTGTCACGGTTTCGTCAGCAGTGGGTTCAACAATGGTAATGACCGGAGGCGCGTCATCAATGGCTGGTATCTCAAATGCAATTCGCTCTGATGGCTGAATGCCGTCGATACCACGTGGCTTTAACTCCAGCACGCCACGTCCACTGGCAACCCAAGTCATGCTCCAGTGTGTTTGGTTGACACCATCGGCTATGAATTGTGGAGTGATCTGAGTGCCATCCACTCCAACAAGAGAAATGGTTTCTGTCAGCCACGACGCAAGAGTGGATGGTTCTGATGGAATAACAGCTGTGCCGCGCATGACAGCGTCAATAGTGATGGTTGATCCAGTGAGTACCGGCGGCGACACGGTGGCGCGCCTGTCAGTGCCAGTTCCAAGTTCAATAGTCCGAACGTCCACCTTGCCACTCAAGTACGACGGTAGTGTCACGGTTGCGCGTGCTGATTCAACAACCGGTGGCGGAACAAGCCGAATCACGATCGGTAGTGTTTCCATATCTTCTGTACGAAAGAGCACCTCGATCGACTCACCGTCCGTCTCCACCAACCGCTCAAATGCACCATCTGGCTGAGCGGATAGAAGCACTTTGCGCCACTCCCCATCACCATCGCGTAACAGACGGTACTCCGCCTCTACCCGCATATCTGCTGCGTCACCGCGTACTAATTGCGCGCGTAACGAAAGCGCAACACCACGGGGATGAACCAACGAGGCCATGGCTGGCTCAACCATGGTGCGTGCTGGCCATTGAATATCAGCGAACGGAGTCATCAGACGAAGTAGCGCTGTCTTTGATGTCTCGGGTGCAAAGATCAACAGTAACACAAGTGTGGTGACGGCCACGCCTGCCGATATTGCGGCGCGCTTTGCAGGCTGTTGATTCACACGTTGATGCGTTGCTGTCTGTGAAACAGCGCGTGCGTCATCAATCACCATGATGGTCAGTGGGTTAGTGGTGTGCCCTTGTCCACCCTCCGATTGTGCCAAATCCGCGCCTGCCGCCAACTTACCGCGCGCCACCGCGCTTCCGCGCTCCAGCCACAACGCAACCTCAACCAGTGAGGGTGAGAACCGAAACGCCGGCAATACCTTGAGTACAAACCAAGCAAACCCGCCTCCAACAAGCATTGCCAATTCAAGCACACGAATAAATGGCGGCAGACGAAGCAGTCGGTCAAGTACAACCGCGGCAACAATGGCAAGCAATCCAAACGCGATGGCTTGCGACAGCCGTTCGATCACCAAAGCGCGGCGCACTGCCGCTCGGGTGTTTCCAAGCGCAACCAACACCCCATCGGTGGTGGTGGTTTCAGGAGTTGAAGGGGTGCCATTCATCGTCGTTTAAATCAGTCTCGCGCTTCGCCGAACAATCCATTCGGAAGCCAGTAGTGACATCAGTATTGCAAGTGCCAGTGGGCTATTCCAAATAGGATCGCGGATTGGGTTCTCTGTGCGAATGGATCGATTTGGAAGTGAATGAACCAATGTTGCCACGTCGGTTGGTCCAACCACCCTGCCGCCTGTTTCACGTGCAAGGGACTCAAGTAGTGGCCGGTCTGCCTCGGCGTCGCGCAACTCGCGATCACTCCGGGTGACCTCCAAAGTAGCACCGTCCCCAGCACGTGCAGCCAACGATGGATCACGCGGGCGAACCTTCCAACGACCCTCCCGCTCTGGAGACCACGCTGCTACAAACAGTCCGCCTGAACCAGGCATTGCAACGATGTCTACAGTTGACCCACGAGAGTCCTCGGGAATTGCTTCAAGCGCCACAGTGGTGGGTGGTGGACCAGCAGGAAGCTCAACCTCTATTCGCACTGTGTCGCCAATGACCGAGCGACCTGGCTCGATAGCAATACGTACTTCCTCACGCCCAATACCCAATGATGGACGCGCCAACGACCGAAGTAACTGCACCCAAAATCGTTCTGGATACGTTTCACCGCGACCATTACGCCAACGCCAAATCTCATCGGTCGCGACATACAACACGTTTCCGGCTCCATAGCGCATCCCAACGACCAGTGGTGCATGACCACCCTCGATCTCTTGTGCAGACTCAGCAAGGATTTCGCTTGCTGGTTTGAGTGATTGAATCGGAATACGTTGCGCCCACTCCAATTGCGCCCAGCCCTCGTCTGCCGAGAGTAACTCCGCCGGAAACGCTGACTTTGGATCATCGGCCAACCGCAACACACCAAGGCGCGCGGCAAGTGGTGTGGGTGACAAATTGACTGGCATGGCCAAGCGTTCCAATTCATATGGCCCAGTAAACGGAAGTAATTCCTCCGCTGTTGTTCCATGCCACGTTCGGGGAGTGCTCCGCGATCCACCGATCCATGCCAGCCCTGTACCGCGCTCTGCCACCGCGCGCTTTATTTCCAACAGTTGCTCGCCAGTGAAGAATGTGGCAGGAATATCGCCAATCACAATGAGGTCGAATCGCTCAAACTCCTCACGTGTCCGTGGTAGCCGCGCGATTGGCGTATTGCCCTCCTGCGCAAAGTCCCGGTCAGCAGAGAGCAACATGACGGAACTCTCAATGGTCTGTTCGCGTTGCAACAGATTTTTGAGATAGCGATATTCCCAGCGCGGATACCCGTCGATGTAAAGCACTCGCATTGGCCGATCGACCAACGTGATCGGTACGGCGCGTCGATTGTTTACCGGTAATAAATCTTGTGATGGTTGTCCATCATTGGGAGTGTTTACTACCAGTGAATCTGAAACGCGCACTTCCCAGCGCGCGTCGCCGGTTGTCGCTGGGCTAGCTACTAATTGCACCGTATCGCGCTGTGGCGCAGTCTCACCAGCCACATTGGTTCCCGCTGGAAGTTCAGCAAAGTCCAACACGGTTCCAGTGGCGGTATCAACCAACTCAACACGTGAGGCACGGCCCCGCGCTGGTCCGTGCCTTTCGATCATTGCCTCAACAGGAACAATATCCTTCGAAAACGCACGTTTTGGTGCCTGAACGGCAGCGATCGCCGTGTCGCCGACCGCCACATCTGCGCCCAACACCACAGAGGAGACCGTGACGCCTTCCGCCTGAAGTCGCCGAATCAAATTTCGATCCGGCGGATCAGTGGTGCGGCCATCAGTAAGTAACACCACGGCGCTGATTTGTCGCCCCGAGGAGCGCGAAAGCGCCTGCTCAATGGCACGAGAAAGAAGTGATTGATCACCAGTGGCATCACCGATTGCAACACTTCCGTCGTTCGCGCGCGTAAGTGGTGTCAGCGCATCAGAAAATCCATACCAGGCCACACGATGCTCGTTGCCAATGAGGGCGAACGGCGAATCAATACTGACAAGTTCCCGGAGCGCCGCATCACGCGACTTCGGCTCATGAAGTGAATTGCTCAGGTCCGCCACTTCCATCGAGCGGCTCCGGTCTGCCAACATAATGACAGAGTCTGGCTCTACTGACTCTTGTGGAACCTCTAAAAGCGGCCCAAGAAATAGCGCTATAAGGAAGGCGATTGTTACTGCGCGTAACGCAATCAGACACCGACGCCTTGTTGTCGATATGGCGGTGTTTCGATATGAGCCCCACGCAACCAATAACGCAACCGCGCACACCAACAACCAAGCTGATGTTGGAATAGCGCGCTCCCATGCAAAGCGCACCGATATTGCATCAACAGGGAGCGACTGAAGACCAAGCATCCAGCGCACTATGGCGTTGTTGATCATCGGGCGCCCCCACTCACTACTTGTTGGGTGTTTGTCTGACCAGTGGTTGTGGGGCGAGCACCTATGGCATATGAAAATCGGCGCGCCAGGAATGCCTCTAGTACAGCCAACAACACTGCCATCGCAAAGAGTAACGGCGCCATGCTGTTTGTTTGACGTGGCGATATGAGTTGTGTTCCACTGCGTTGAACACCACTGTCTCCGCTGCCCGTCCAACTGGTTGCACCAGAAGCGCTGAGCCATTTGTTCAATTGATCGTGCTCAACAGGTGCAACTGAGGCTGCCCGGTCATCAACAACAGCAGCCATTACTCCTTGGACTCGCCCAGAACCATCAAGCATTTCAAACATACCGCCACGCTCGATCGGGCTGGCGGTACGCCCACCAGCGCCTACAGAAATCGATCGGGCACCTGGTAAAGCGCCGCCATCGGGCGCAATTGGTCGAAGTTCCACAACACCAGCGCGATCAATGTCAGGTTGTGACCCAACCACCACAACTTGTGCGGCTGATGCATGCCGCCGAC
>JBBAOD010000024.1:8443-14020 GCA_040401635.1 Phycisphaerales bacterium | reverse complement strand
CCGCCGACCCTCTGCGATCAACTCTTGCCAGAGTGGAACCATGAGTGGCTTCAGTGGCAACGTCGTCCACGACAAATCAATCGCACTAGTCAAGAGCACCACCATTCCCCGTGCATTCAATGGGCGCCATGACAACACGAATGGACTTCCATCTTGCAGTGATAGTTGTGTAGCCGTCGGGTCCATTGAGGCGTCCACAGCGAGCGTGCGGAACACCTCAACCGCTGGTGACAATTGTGGTAACTCCGCACCAAGTGTCGCTAGATACGAAGTATTTGGCTGTTCTGCAGCAAGTGCGGTTGGGGTCGGAAAGTCATGAGCTTCAAGCGCCAATTTCCATGGTAAAGAAAATGTACTAGTGAACTGACTTGTCCACGCTTGAACTAATTCACTGGCCGCCGGAAGAACCACCACCACACCACCGCGGGTAACAAATGACGTCAGTAAGGACCACTGTTGTGTGTTGAGGAGTTGTGGTTGTGCAATGACAATGGTGTCGGTGGCGGCAAGGGTCCGTGAATCGAGAGCAGCCGGATCAGTCATGGTCACATCGATCGCAGCCGCGTCCCCAGGGGCGAGTGCTCGAGAAACCCATTCACCAGCGGGGAGCCGGTCAATGGCTCCGCTAGTCTCAAATGTCCGTCGATCAACGACGACTACGCGCAAACGATCGGTCGGCGCCAGAATGGTCGCGCGTGAGTCATCGACGGGCTGTGCGTCGGCCGAAATTGACGCCACCACCGCCCGACGCAAGGCCAATGCCGGATCGCCAGCCCGCTCAGAAAGAATCACCGTCACCGCGCGCTCGCGCTCCCCGGCGCTTAGTTCAACTGGTCGTTCCACAGGCGAAGTTAATGTTGGCCCAGTCACACGAACGGTCGTGCGAAGAACTCCATCGCCACGATCGCGGGCCACCATCACCCGTAATACAACGGGCGCCCCTGGGCCTGTTCCGGCTACCCGATCAAGTTCAATAGAAGTAATACGAAGATTAATGCCATCGGTTGCCGGTTCTGTTGTTGCACGAATGATCACCGGCGCGTCATCTGTTCCAAGCTTCTGAAGTGGTGTCAGGCCACCAACAAATCCAGCTCGGAATGCACTACATACCAAGATTTCTTGCTGTGTTCCAGCGGACTCTTCGTGAGCAAGTATGGCGGTGGCGGCGGCAAGTGCCGCGCTGAGATCACTTGCTGATTCTGTTGCTGCAAGCCCCGTCAAGCGTTGCACGGCGCCGCGATGATCAAGCGAAGCCGCCTCGCGACTAGAGATGTTCGCACGCGACGCAAGCACAACCGCCACGCGATCACCTGGTTGTAATTGATCTATCTCCGATCGCGCTATCGCTATCGAGCGATCAAACGCGGTGCCAGCACCAAGCCGCTCGTTTGCGGCCGCTGAATCATCAATGATCACTACCAGTGTTCGAACAATGCGCGTGGTTGCGACGTTTGACCCAATGAATGGCGCCGCAATGGCTAAACCAGCAAAGATGACCAAGAGGCAACGCACCGCCAAGAGTAACCAGCGCTCCACGCGGCGCTTGCGCTCCACGCGGCGAAGTGCTTCGCGCAACAATTCCATAGCAGCCCACTCCACTGGCTTGCGCCTTCGTCGCATCAACAGATGGATTGCCACAGGAACAGCCGTGGCCACACCCGCGGCGATAGCCAATCCCGGTGATGCGAAGGTCAATAGGCTCATCGCCCGCCCCCGCGTAGAAACGTTTCACGACGCGCCAACAGCGCGGCGAGTGCTGGTCCAACCGATTCGTGTGTGTCTAGGCGAATCATGTCGAATCCAAAGCCGCGCGCAAGCCTTTCTAATTCGCGTTCGTCTTCCGCCAATACATCTAAATACGCTTGGCGAATACTGCGCGTATCCACTTCCAGCGTTTCTTCGCCCTCAAGGCCTTCAAATGGCGCGTTCTCGTCAAGATCAAATCGCAATTCTGCTCTATCAAGAACGCGAACCAGAATGACGTCGTGGCCACGGTGTCGCAACCGAGCAAGTGCATCTTTTACTTGTTGCTTTGGCATGAGAAAGTCACTCACAATCACTACAAGTGATCGATGAGTTCCTCGTGAGAGCAATTCATCAACAGCGCGCGGCAGGTCGGCGCGCCCATCAACAGCGTGGGTGGCTAAGCACTGAACAATGGCACGCCAGTGCCCTTGTGAATTAGAGCAACGTGTCGCCGCGATGAGTGTTGGCCCAAACATTTCCGTAGAAACACGGTCACGTTGCGCAAGTCCAAGAAATGCCATCGCCGCTGCTGCTGCTGTGGCGTGGTCAAATTTCGTCCAGTTTAATTGTCGGCCCGTCTGCGTACCACCCCATCCATCCTTGCTGCCGAGCGTTCCAAAGCGCATGCTTCCAGATGCGTCCACCATGATGTGAATATCGAGGTTGGTCTCTTGTTGAAATCGCTTGAGATACAGCTTGTCACTACGCCCAAAGACCTTCCAGTCAATGTGGCGCACTGGGTCGCCCGCAACGTATTGCCGATGCTCTGCAAATTCCACGGCAAGGCCCTGGTATGGCGAACGATGCATTCCGCTCATGACACCCTCCGCGATGCGATTTGCGCGCAACTCGAATGGTCCCAATTGGGCAAGTGTCTCTGGTGCCAGGTACTGTTCTGCGCGCACAGAACTCCGTTCAGGCGCCCGCGGGCTTCACGAGGCGTTCTAGTTCTTTGGCGCCGGCTGCGCCGGTGTCTTCAACGCGAATCTCGCGCAATAATTCGTCGATCACCTGATCTGGTCCAATGCGATCCGCTTGTGCATTGAAATTCAGTTGCAACCGGTGCCGAAGAATTGGCTTCGCAACTGCACGCACATCATCAGGCGTCGCCGTGGGTGCGCCTGCAAGCAGCGCGCGAGCCTTTGCGGCAAGCACCAAGAATTGGCTTGCACGAGGCCCGGCACCCCAACTCACGTAGTCCATGATTCGTAATTTTTGACCGCTCGACACCGCGGTGGGTGACGCCGCCTCTTGCGCTTGTCGAGTGGCGCGAACCAATCGAAGCGCATACCGCACCACATGGTCCGCTACTGGAACTTCACGCACAAGCGCTTGAATAGCGCGCACGTCTTCACCACTCAGCACCCGCTCGGTTGGCTTTGGTGCAGCGCCGGTGGTGCGCCGAACGATTTCCGCCTCTTCATCAGCGGTTGGGTATCCAATCAGAATCTGCAGCATGAATCGATCGAGCTGCGCTTCAGGCAGTGGATAAGTGCCTTCTTGTTCAATGGGGTTCTGGGTCGCCAGTACAAAGAACGGATCGGGCAATGGGTGGTTGACGCCACCAACCGTTACTTGCCGCTCTTGCATTGACTCCAAGAGCGCGCTCTGGGTCTTCGGTGGCGTGCGGTTGATTTCGTCCGCCAGAATGACGTTGGAAAATATTGGCCCTGGAACAAATCGAAGGCGTCGCGTTCCGATTGATCGATCCTCTTCAATCACCTCGGTGCCGGTCATATCGCTTGGCATCAAGTCGGGTGTGAATTGGATGCGCGAAAATCCCAGGGACATGCTCCGTGCGAGTGTTGAAACCAACAGTGTCTTAGCCAGGCCAGGGACACCCTCGATCAGCGCGTGCCCACCGCAAGCGAGCGCGATCATGACTTCGTCAATCACCCGGTCTTGTCCAACAATCACCGAATGCACCGCCGTACGCAATCGCTCGGTGGCCGCCTTTGCATCGGCGGGGGTGTGAATGACCGTCGATGGGGCGGATTCTTGCATGGTGGAAGTATAGTTGTGCACCTTGCCGGAACTCGCCGAAATTGAAGCTTTGCGCCGCACGATCGCGCCCGCCTTGATTGGGCATGCGCTCCGATTGGTCGCTATCGGTCCACATGACATGCGTGCGCGCGGTAGTGGTCGAGGCGAAGGTCACCGAACCAAGCGCACCTGGATGACTCCATCGGAATTGTTGGACGGGGCAACCGTCCAGTCAATTGCGCGTCACGGCAAGCGTTTAGCCATCATTGCTGCTGATGGACGCTGTTTGGTCGTCCAGCTTGGGATGAGTGGACAGTTGATTGCTGGCTGTGATTCCAACGATTCCCATCAACACGCCACCTGGCTTGTAACGAAACCCGTTCGCGGACGGCGCGCCAATCCTCCCGCGTCGATACCGATGATATTTCGCGACCCGCGCCGCTTCGGTGGATTGACGGCCTACGGAAGTACATCGTCTCTCTATGACTCTTGGAATGCCGAACTTGGCCCAGATGCACTGACGATTCAAGCGCAAGCCCTTTGCGCTGCTATGACCGGCGCACGTGCTGTAAAAGTCGCGCTACTCGATCAAACCATTGTGGCTGGTGTTGGCAATATCTATGCCGACGAATCGCTTCATATTGCAGGAATTGATCCTCGCATGCGGTGTGATCTGCTGTCGCCTAAACGCGTCACTGCGCTGGCGCTCGCCATCAGGACCATCTTGAACCGCGCCATCAAACACGGCGGAAGCACGTTGCGTGACTATCGGTCAGGCCTTGGTGCGACTGGCACTGCGCAAGCCCTCCACGCCGTTTATGGGCGGGCGGGTGATCCATGCCGGTCCTGTGGCGAAACACTTCATGAAACGCGTCTGGGCGGTCGTACGACGGTCTGGTGCCGATCGTGCCAGCCCGGCGTGAAGGGCGCGAGCGCCGCTGGTCAAAGGTGATGTGCATCGCGGCGCGACAGGGTTCAGAAGGAGTGAACTCTTATCTATTCCTCCTCCTAGTAAAGAGCCCTGACGGTTGGTGGACAACCCAGAAGTTAATTCCACAAACCACTGCGCCACATAGACATAGGGCAGAAATGTGATTGTGGTGGAGTTGTCAACTCATCGTCACTAGCGTTCATCAGGCGCCTATTAGCGAAGCGTGTGGACGACCGGCCAACCACCACACAACGTCAGCCGTAACACCCACACAAACCCAAGCAGTTATCACCCCGAGAGAGTCACCAACAGTCGTCACTAACCGTCAGGTACCACACCACCAACCCACGCGCGTGGACAACCACTCAAATCGCGTTATTGTGCCGCTCAAGAGACTGCTCAATACGAGTGACATCGCCAGATAACGCTGTGTCGGTCTGGGTCTTGGCGCCAACGGTTCGTACGGCATGCATCACAGTGGTGTGATCGCGGCCGCCAAAGTAGCCACCAATTTCCTCAAGCGAGAAGCGGGTGTGCTTGCGCGCGAGCCACATACACACTTGTCTTGGAAGCGCCACGCTCTTGTGCCGACGCTTAGACATGAGCTCACTCAGCTTAATGTCGTAGTAACAAGTAACCGCATCGATGATCTGCTGAATAGTTGGCTGCGATGAACCACTGGCGGTTTCGGTTGGACGACCGTCAGCTAGCGCCTGTTTAGCCAACTCAAGCGTGATTGGAACACCATTCGCCATCGAAAGGCCGCGAAGGCGCGTCAACGCACCCTCAAGCTCACGAATGTTGGAATCAAGGCGAGCCGCAATATAGGCAGGAACATCGTCAGGCAACTGTATGCCGTGAAGCGCAGCTTTGGACTTCAGAATTTCCACACGGGTCTCGTATGGCGGCCGATCAAT
>JBBAOD010000024.1:3392-8433 GCA_040401635.1 Phycisphaerales bacterium | reverse complement strand
CGCTCCTCAAGGTCAGGAATTTCCGAAGGCGCAGCATCAGAGCTCAACACGATCTGCCGACCACCCTGGTAAAGGGCATTGAATGTATGAAAGAACTCTTCTTGTGTTTGTTCGTGCTTGGAGAGAAAGTGAATGTCATCGATCACCAGCATGTCCACATTCCGAAACCGGTGCCGAAACTCCATCATTCGTCCCGCGCGGACCGCTTCGTGAAACACATCCATAAATGTGCTGCATGAGATATAGACAATTCGAGTTGTTGGATCACGTCGCAACATCTCTTGACACACCGCCTGAAGCAAGTGCGTCTTCCCCATTCCAATGCCACCATGCACAAAGAACGGGTTGTAAGCACGGCCAGGCTTAAGTGCTACAGCCTGGGCAGCAGCGTGACCAAGGCGGTTGTTTGGACCAACTACAAATGTCTCAAATACGTAATCCGGAGACAAGAGGATTTGTTCGTCAAAGAGTGCCTCGCCGGTGGCCCCCGCACCAACAGCGTTCGATGCCAACGACGTTGTTGGGTGAGTAGCAGTTGCCACACGATCACCAACAAATTGCACACCGATCAGGCGACCAGTTGCCACACACGCAGCTTCTGTGAACTGTGGAACACAACAACGCTGCAAATATGACAATCGCACCGGCTCAGTGACTAACAACGAGAGATTTGCGCCATCAACAGCCACTACTTCGATCTGATCAAACCAGTGGCGCTGCAACTCGCCATGATGGGTGCGCAGATGCTCAAACAATCGATCGCGAATTTCCGCATTCGCAAGATGTGTTGAGCGAGAAGATGATTCGTGTGTAGTGGTTCGCACAGCCATGACTAGTCAATCTCCCAAAGAAGCACCACACACAAAGGCGCGTACATAACTCGTTGACACCATGACGGTGCAACGCGAAGTTTTAAACCAAACTCAGTATTCATGATCGTTGTGCGCGCAAACGCAACAACAACACATGAATGAAGAGTCAACCAACACCATATTATTGCGCGCGGAGAGATTGCCCACCACGCCGCGCTATCAAACATCCGCACTGTAGAGCACAATCACACGACCGTCAATCATGCCCGATCACAAATGACCATCAATTCCGTCAACAGTCATTTCAGAGGATGAGGTGGGCATATCAAGAGCAGAACCCCCGTGAATTTCGCTTGATAATGCACCCTTTTGGCCTTTCAAAATTCCTGCACTATTTTCAAACGCAGCTACTTGATTTTCGTGGCGCGTGCGATTCGATCGGTGGTCCATCAACAAGTGCACACTCTGCGCTCGATCTGGTCCAGCAATAGCCTCGATGCGCTCACGCGCGAATGGGATCAATGTGCGCCGCGACACATGACCAATGATGACGTCGCGCGCAGTCCACGCTTCCAACAGTGGCCGTAAATCTTCAACATGAATATGTTTGCCGACCTTAGCGCGATCGCGATGTTCATCTTCAAAGAACGTGCACTCAGTGATCACTACCTGTGCCTGGCGGAACTCCTCGCGAAACAAGAAATCACCAATTTCAGTATCACCGGTATAAGCAACCAATGGAATTTCAATGGTCTTGGTGATTTCAATTCCTTGACCACGCAATTCACGCAGGCGTTCTTGAGAAACACCGTGGAATTCATCACGCAGTTTGCTTCGGCGCTCAATCACCACAAACGCCAGTGCTGGGGTGGTGTGACTCACCTCAATTGCCCGCACAAACATGTTTGGTCGCAATTGATATTCAGAATCTGGCTCAATCGCGATGATCTCGTGTGGCGTTTGTTGCCGTTCAAGATCAACCCATGCAGCCATCATCCTTCGAACAGGCTCCACCATCTTCGGATGCACCAAACACCGCGCTGTGCCGGGCATCTTTTGGAACGCCCGCTGGCTAAACCAATAAGGCAAACCAGCGACATGGTCCATATGCGTATGGCTGAGGGCTACAATGGGTGAAGCCAAGACCGGCCGGGGGCATAGTCCAATATCAAAGACCAGGTCTAACTCGGGCGCATGAACAACCGCCTGCTCCCCGGCGACAGAGACGCCTTGGATGCGGAATGGGGCGGAGTAGACAAAGCCAAGTCGAGCCTCTTGTGGAGGCATACGCGGAATCATGCGGGAATCTCCTCTCGCAGCGCTTTCGCGCGGCGGGGTGAAAGTGCGAACCTTGAAGTCTAAGGAGTATTGGTTCGATTTCCTTGGCGATGAAGCCCAATATGTAAAAATTGTATAATCTCGCAAACTTCCGGTTGGACTAGCCAAATTGAAATCGATGTTGAGCGGCGGTGAATATGCGTTTATCCAACGATCAAACGACGCTTCGCAGTGAGTTTGCCGACGACCCTGATATGGTCGGGATTGTTGCATTGTTCATTCATGAACTACCGCAGCGTTTGGCAGCCATGCACGTGGCAATTGCCGCGGCAGATCGCGATCAACTTCGTATGTTGGCGCACCAACTCAAAGGGGCCGCTGGGGGTTATGGGTTCCCTAAATTAGGGGAAGCCGCAGCCCTTGTTGATCAGGCGGTGAGGGCGGGCAACGACGACAATGTCATCCGTAGTCGTGTGGGGATGTTGGCAGCGGTAGCAGCTCGGATTCGACCTTGATAAACAATGCATGTGATATGCACCTATTCGACAGGTGTCGAGTAACTACGATTGTGATTCTCCCCTCATGACCGCGCTGCCTTCAAACCTTCCAAAAGTTCTTGCGATCGACGACTCGGTGTTGATTCACCGGTTGCTTCAGGTCCGTCTGCAACACGAACAGATTCAATTGTTCGGTGCTACGAGCGCTGATGTGGGCATCAAGATGGCGCGTGAATTGCGCCCAGATGTCGTACTTCTTGACATAGAACTTGATTTGAAAAATCAAGGCATGGATGGATTTGGCGTGCTACAGGTGTTTAAAGCAGACCCAGACCTCCAAGAAGTGTCGGTGATATTCATTTCAGCCACTGCAACAATGGAAGAGCGCGTGCGCGCACTTGATATGGGCGCTAGTGACTTTGTCGCTAAACCATTTGAAATTGTGGAACTGCAAGCGCGTGTTCGCAGTGCATTGCGTGTGCAACATCTTGTAAAGATGTTGGCACAGAAGGCACAAGTCGACGGCCTCACTGGGCTTTGGAATCGCACTTACTTTGACCGACGCCTCACCCAAGAGGTCGGCGAGGCCATCCGCCATAACCGCTCTTTGTCGCTGGTAATGTGTGACGTGGATGGATTCAAGAAACTCAACGATGAGCGCGGCCACCCGTTTGGTGACAAGGTCCTGGAGCGACTCGCTCGAATTCTCCAAACTGGGCGCGGCAGTGATATTGCCTGCCGTTATGGCGGCGAAGAGTTCGGCATCATTCTTCCAAACACCGTTGGATCCGAGGCGATTGAGGTAGCGGACCGATACCGTCGAGCGATCGAACAAGAGGTTTGGCCGAGCGTGCCAGGTATGGTGATTACCGCCAGTTTCGGTGTTGCGGACGTTTTTGTACTTTCCGGCACCCCCACTACGGAAGACTTCATTTCCACAGCAGACGCAGCGTTGTATCGGGCAAAGGTCAATGGGCGTAATCGAGTAGAAGCCGCAGTAGCCATGCATCTTCCGGGTTAACACCATGGGTACTGTGCACGATCAGGGTGTCTGTATTCGCCAATGGGATTTCAGCGAAACAAGCCAAACGGTCAGCCTGTTTGGGCGATCACTTGGTGTTGTTCGAGGCCTTGCAAAAGGGGCGCGCCGGGAACGTGGTGCATTTGACGGCGGGGTGGACTTGTTGTCTCGAGGTGAATTTGGTGCCATCATCAAACCAAATCGAGATTTAGCAACACTGACCGAGTGGGATCTCTTGGAAGTGTTCCCGCGATTACGCACAGATCTCATAGCCAATCAAGCAGCGTTCTATATGGCGGATCTTGTTGGCAGGATGTTACAACCAGAAGATCCCCACCCACTGTTGTTTGACTGCTTTGTTGAATCTCTCAGGACCATCGGTGTAGCCCGATCACCAGAAGAACCACCACCAGACGGTGCTGGCTCATTGTTGGCGTTTCAATGGACTTTATTGAGCGAAACTGGTTACAAACCAACGCTTACGAGCAGCACAACAGGCGATGTGTTGGAGTTTGCACCCGCTTCGGGTGGCGTGCTTCAGCCCGGCGAAACCACCGATGGACCGCGGTGGAAAGTTCGTCGAACCACACTGGGGTGTCTAGCCACCATTGGCACACCCCCTGAACACAACACACCATCAGCAACTGTGGATCGCGCGAATCGGTTATTAGCGGCTTATACATGCCACATCTTGGGAACTGAACCGTCCACAATGCGGGCGGTCTTCAGTAAAGCATCAAGCTGAACAAACAACGGTTTCTGGCACAACTTGCGCCCGCAATGTCGGGCGCAGTGGGAAGTCACGCGCCACAGACAATAGATCCTCAACTGTCAAACTTTCGATCTGCGCCAGTTCCTCTTCAAGCGATGCGTAGGCGCCCCGATACAACCAGACGGAACCCAGCCGGCGCATGCGGCCATCAGGTCGCTCGCCAGCAATCGCCACCGCAGTCGCAATCTTTGCGCGTGCGTTGGCTAGTTCTTTCTTAGAGATCGCTGTGCACACCCGCTCAAGTTCGGTTCGAACGATTTCATCAACCCGGGCGACGTTGTCAGGGCTGCACGCCACATAAACCACGTATTCACCAATACCGTCATGGCCATCAAATTGCGCCTGCGCCTCTTCGGCAATCCCAGTCTCCACCAACGCCCAATACAAGCGCGAACCCTCAGAATCACCAAGGATTTGCGCCAACATCGCCGCGGCGTAACGGCGTGGATCTTGCACTGAAGGGGCTGGGCAAAGCCAAGCCAAGTAAGCCCGATTCGCCTGTTTCATAGGAACCATCACCCGCTCTTCGTGGGTTTGGAACGGCGGATGGGTTCGGGAAACCTCCCCGCGCTGCCATGATCCACAACAAGCCTGGACCTGTTCGACCAGCTTGTCAAAGTCAAGGGCACCTGCAGCACACACAACAGTGTTTGACGCACAG
>JBBAOD010000024.1:0-3382 GCA_040401635.1 Phycisphaerales bacterium | reverse complement strand
TAGCGCCGATCGAAATACGACTGCATTTGCTCGCGGGTGAGCGCAGCCACGGTTTCGCGGGTTCCAAGCACACGATGTCCAAGTGGGTGTGCACCAAAGAATCGCTCATTGGCGTGCTCCCACAGTCGCCAAAACGGATTGTCGTCATACATGGCGATCTCTTCCAGGATCACGCCCTTCTCTTCGTCAAAGTCAGCCTGTCGCAGTGCTGGCCGGAGGATGTCCGCAATGATGGCGGTGGCATCCATCAATTTCTCAGGAAGGACATGGGCGTGAAACGCCGTCAGCTCCCCAGTAGTGAAAGCATTGTGACTCGAACCAATACGGTCGAAATCACGATTGACATCGTCGGCAGTTCGGCGTTCAGTCCCCTTGAACACCATGTGCTCAAGGAAGTGACTGACACCCATCAGCTCCCGCGGCTCATCGCGAGCGCCAGTTTTCACAAAGAAACCCACCGCCGCAGTATGGGACTCTGGGCTGGTTTCAGCAATAACGGTCAAACCATTGTCGAGCACTGTGTGCCGAAATTCAAAAGCCATAAGGAGCCATCCTAGGGCTTCTTTGGCGGTCCTCACACCCCCACCAGCACATTTAGCACCCCCAACCACTGAGTTGCGGGTGGTTTTGAGACATTCCAGGCAGCACAGACCGAACAATTCTTCAGTTTGTTCCGTTCAACCTTTGAACAAGTGCGATTTCAAAAGGAGACTCTCTTCATGGACAATCCACGCCATCGCCCACATGTCCGCCATGACAGCGCTTTCCTGGAATCAATCGAGCGTCGAGATATGGATCGACGCAACAAATTAAGCGAGTTTGTGATGTTTTGGCATCATGACCCAGCTGACATGTGCCGCTACGTGACGTTGGACCTCAGTAACACAGGCGCGCGATTGCGTACCAACGCCCCGCTCCCTGAAGGAATGACGGGCGTGGCCATGACAGCCAAATCTTCTGACGAACAGATCGAACGCACAGTGATGGTGGTGTGGTCACGAAGCATTCGTAACTCTGACGGAAACACAACCCACCACGAAGCTGGTCTTCGCTTCATCTAAGTTAAGTTTTAATCACACCACACGACTGAGTTGGTCGGCTTGCTCTTCGGCGTGGTAACTGGAGCGAACCAGTGGTCCACTCTCACACACAGAGAAGCCGCGCAACAATGCTTCGCGCTTAAACATCGCAAACTGGTCGGGGTGAACCCATCGGTCAATCGGTAGGTGATTGCGGGTTGGTTGTAAGTATTGACCAATGGTCAAGATGTCCGCTTTGCTTGCAGCGCGAATGTCATCCATGAGCGTCAATACCTCTTCGTCGCGCTCACCAATACCAACCATCACCCCGGTCTTGGTTACCAAACCACTTGCCTTGAACTGGGCTAAAACCGCAAGGCTCCGTTGGTATTTCGCTTGTGGCCGCACCGCTGGGTGCATGCGATAGACCGTCTCCATGTTGTGGGAAAGAATTTCAGGACGAGCATCACACACTGTCTGAATGGCGCGCTCATCTCCCAGAAAGTCACCAACCAAACACTCAACACTCATACCCGGACAAGCGCGATGGACGGCACGAATTGTTTCCGCCCAAATCGCCGCACCACCATCGGGCAACTCATCACGATTCACACTTGTGATAACCACATGCTTTAGTTTCATGAGAGCCAAACTCTCGGCAACTCGCCGCGGCTCATCAATATCAACGGCGTCCGGGCGCCCGGTCTTTACGTTACAGAAACCACACGATCGCGTGCACGTATCCCCCAAGATCATGATGGTGGCCGTGCCACGACTCCAGCACTCGCCCATATTTGGGCAACTCGCCTCTTGGCACACCGTGTGCAGCCGGTGCTCACTAATGATTCCTTTGAGCCGCTCATAACCAGCACCACCCGGAACACGCGCGCGCAACCAATCTGGTTTGCGGCCAATGATGCTTTGTTGTGGCGGGTTGTTGTTGTTTAACACCATGCCCGTCAAACTCACCAGTGCTGGCCCCACATTGCGCGCGGTATCCCCGCCGAGCGGGCGCGGGTGTCGCGCGAGGGTGCGGGCAACCGCTTCAGGCGAAGCGCCGGGCGGAAATTGACCCTGCGGCGGAGATTGATCGTTGGCGTTCATGTGGACAAGACAGTGTAGGGCGCTCTGCAATAGACAAGCAATTAGACGGCCGGTGGTTTACCAGCAACACACTTTCGAATCACATAAGGGCGTACCCCACCAATGCCGCTGACGGCGTCGCTCAGTAACTCCAGAACAAATCCCATTGCAAGCATGAACAGCGCTGCAAAGAACAACATCACCACCACAAAGAACATGGGACGTTCAGTGAGTGGCTCGGCTTGAAAAACTCGTTGCCACAAGAGCCAAGATCCAACAGCAACATCAACAACCAGGACCACCATGCCGATGCGGCCAAAGAGGTACATCGGCCGGCTGTGTGTTGCTCCTTGGAACCACAACATCAACACATCAAACAAGACATCGAGCGACCGACCGATCCCATAGTGGCTCCGGCCGGCAAATCGCGGCGGTGCACTGACAAACACCTCCTCAACAGCGCCACCCCGCATCCAAACGATCGCGGGAAGGAGTCGGTGATGCCCAGGACGCAGACGCAAACTGCGCGCAAGATCACCCTGGATGGCCTTGAAGCCACCCATGTCACGCACGTTGCACCCAGAGACACGGCGCAGCATCCAGTTTGCCAATCTGCTTGGTGCGCGGCGGAGCATGAGGCTCTCGGTCCGCCCTTGGCGACTTCCAGAAACAAGCGCGTTACCGCGATCCATAGCCTCAACCAAGCGGTGGATTTCCTCTGGAGCGTGTTGAAGGTCGCCATCCATCACTACCACCACATCACCATAACTTGCTTGAATTCCTGCGTACATCGCTGTGCATTGGCCACCATTACGCGCAAGAAAGACACCACGGAGCGCTGGAAATTCCAAGCACAAGTCACCAATCAAAGCTTCAGTACGGTCAGTAGAACCATCACTCACAATGATGATTTCGTACGTTCGACCAATTGCGAACAAAGCCGCATTGGTTCGGCGCACGAACTCTGCAACACACGATTCTTCGTTGTGCATCGGGGTAACGACAGAGATTGCCACGGTTGATTCAGGCACCCGCACTTGGTGTGATCGCACACCCCCGCCACTCACGGGGCAACCTTTAGTTTGCCATTCATCATCCGCCAATGTCCAGGAACCGTGCAGACATACTGGTAAGTACCGGGCTTCTGTGGAACCACATAGAAGAGCGATCCAGACTTGCGTGGATGAATCAAACCCATGACGGCCAGTACCGATGGCATGTCGGGTGCAAACTGGCTCGCCTTTCCTTCGGGCGTATCACCCATCATGTCTGCGGCGACA
>JBBAOD010000023.1:9824-19181 GCA_040401635.1 Phycisphaerales bacterium | reverse complement strand
GGCTACTACTCCGGCAGCGGAGTCAGCCTGAGCTCCGGCGGCGACGGCGTCTGCTTGTTCAACAACTTGAGCGTCAACGTGAACCAGGTCAGCTTCGTTGCTGCGACCACCGGTTCCAGCTTCTTCTGGGGCTGGGATTCGATGGGTGCGATCGACCCGAACTACTCGGGTGTAGTGAGCACCGTCGGAACGATCGGCACGCAGGTCGGATTCGTGTCCGCGGATGCGTTGGGCAACATCGGCTCGCTCGGCACTGCGATCTTGGTCCCCGCCCCGGGCGTGGCCGCTTTCGCGAGTCTCGCGCTAGCGATCCGCAGCCGTCGTCGCGCCTGAGCCGACGTTGGTGTGATGTGACATCCGATCCCGCTGGTCGCGTATGCGGCCCGCGGGATCGGTCTTTTTTGGCGAGGGGTGCGTGCTGTGCGGCGCCCCGGCGACGGAGCGTTTGTGGTGGGTCAACCTTCGATCAGTCGTTTGAGTTCGTTAGCCAGCCACATTTGATCAGCGTCTGCCGGACACAGCGGGTGCTCACGCAATCTGATCCTGCCAAGGCTAGGTGGGGCTGCAAACAGTTCATCAATGGTGCGCATCGCAGCCGCGATCACGGGGTCTTTGGAATATCGCATCGCGAGAATCTTTGCCACGCCATCCTCCGCCTCCGTAAGCATGGCGATGATTCGATACAAGTCGAGCGCGTGATGGCGACCCTCGTCCTTGTTGGCGTCGTTGATCCGATCACGGAGCGCGCCGAGTTTCATCAGCGCGAACGGGAACGCCTGTGGAACCAGGACTTCGCTCGATCGATTTCCATCGCTGATAGAAAGGCGAATTGGTTCGTACTCCACGCCAATAGCGTCGTTGGCAGCACGAGCGTGCAGGCCGGAAGTTCCGATTGGCTTAACACGGATGCTGTGCCGCTCGGTTTGACTTTCGAACTCGCCCAACGGCCCGACCATGAGGTCAATGATGACCTTTCGCCCACCAACATCTCGCGCGAACTTCATCCACTTGGCGTCCTCTTCTACGATGAACCCAAGTTGATCGAGTACTTGTCGTAGCCGGTCCATGTGCGCGGCATCTGCGACAATTTCAGCACGAAGGAACAAGTCGATGTCCTGCGTTGTTCTCGCCTGCGGCCACTTGGACTTTGGGAGAAGCGTCTTCAGCCCAGACTTCTCAACATGTAGTTGCTTCAGGTAGAGGCCAAAGCCACCGCCGATCATGAGATTGGCGCCACCGCCCAGCGCGGCATCAAGATCAAGCACTGTGATGGTTAGTGGATCTGCTGGCATCATCAACTCATTGCGTTGGCGGTCTCGCGAAGGATCACCGTGCGAATGTCGTTCGCCATTTCCTTGTCGCGCTTGTCGCCGGAGGCCAACTCAAGGTACGCCTGAACTGGTGACCCGTAGGTGACTCCTGCCTTATTTTTTCTGGCATCGAAGAAGGGGGTTCGGTCACTGGTCTCGATGATCGTGAGATCAGCGAAGCGCTCTGTCTCTTGGAAGAGACTTCCGGCACGAGTACGAATGTCCTTGATGCTTCCGCAATACGCGGTCAATTCATCCGCTCGCATGCCTGCAGCGTAGTGATCTTGAGAAGCGGTTCCGGTGAGCACTAGTCGCGGAGTCATTGAGCTCTCGTTGGCTTGCTTCAATAGCGCGGCGATTGGTCCGGTCACTTTCACGCGGATGCTTGCTCGAACGGATGGCGGCCGAAAGTTCTCGCGAAGTTTGTCAAGAAGGGCGGCAGGCTGGACGAGCGTAATCCGTGCGTCTGCACGTTCAACCAGCACGTCCTCCACCATGCGCACGAGTGCCTTGGATACCGTTGACATTGCGACGGCGCCACCACGTGCTGCGATCGCCGCCTGAATCTCGCTCACGCTTGCAAAGCGCGGCTGAGTAAGAAACGCGCGCGGGACGATAGAAGTGGCAGCGCGGTAGGCGTACTTGCTCGGCTGCGATTCCGGATATCGATTGGGCTGGCCCGAGCGACGCAGGAGGAGACGCCCTGGCACGATCGCAATACCGTTCCCGCAGAGATCGATGCCGGAGACTCCTTCGTCCGCGAGCCGATCGAGCCGGCGTTCATCGAGGTAGGGCACGATGATCATCGGCGGAAGCCCAGCGGCCTGGCTGTAGCGTCGGACTTGGAGCAGTGCTTCGTCAATCGCCTTCGGGGTGCTTCGGCTCTTGCACTCGGCGACAAAGTCGTACGTCTGGCTCGCCCAACGCAGGCGCACTCGAAAGTCCGCATTGGGGCGGCCCTTGGTCTTCTTCCAAGTGGTCAGTTTCAGATCTACCTGGGGCCCCCACGGCGCACCAAGCGCTTCAAGGAGCGCAGGGATCTCGGCTTCGGTGATGGGTTCTTGAGAACGCATGACTTTCCATTATATCATTATTTTCCGGATCCGGAAAAAAAATATTATATATTTGGAAATACGGTCGTCTCGTCGGAATGGTCGCACGCTGTTGTGGCGTGTCCGTCGCCGCCGTCGATTCTTGCACCAACTGGCAGATAGGAATTTCACCATCGCATTCGCTCAACTGCATCCCGTGTGGCGACCGATGCTGTCATGAGTGCGTTCCAGGATGGGACGCCGCGCCTGCGCTAGGAGGGAACCATGGGCACTGAGCATCCGCACACAACTTGGGGTTCGTCGCATCGATGGCATCTGCTGCCGCTGATCGCGGTGGTCTTTCCGCTGATCGCGTGGTTCGTGCTGGTAGGTGCGCCCGCGATTTCGGAGGGCGAGCACATTGGCGTACCGTTGCCGGATTGCGAGACGTCGCCGCTAACAGGTGCACAGGACCCGCGCCCTGTCCCGGCCACTGGATTCTGGGGCCAGTTGTTGCTTGAAAGTCTTCCGCCCGGGCCTGTGGGCACGCTTGTCAATCTCGCGCCAGCGGACTACCGCTACGTGCCGCTCTTCCGTGACGATGCGAGCGACGTCCGCATCGCGCGCCTGCTGTGGTCGATCGTCGAGGGCCGATTTGGCGAGCCGCTGGGCGAAGAGCTCGACGGCTGCGGGCCGGCGGCAGCAGAGTTCGCCATCTACCTCGCGGGTCGATCGCTCGCGGAATCACGCAACCTGCCCGGCGCGCGGGCGACGTGGCACGCGCTCCTTGCCATGCCGCCCGCCGACCGGGTGTGGCGCTCGACATGGGCTGCGTTCAAGATCGGGCGCTCGTACCAGGACGACGATCCCGCGGAGGCGATCCGCTGGTTCCGGCTTACGCGCGAGCTTGCCGCGGAGGGATTCGCCGATTCGCTTGGGCTTGCGAACTCGAGCATCGGCTGGGAGGCGTGCGCGGAGCTCGACCTCCACCACCACCCGCGCGCCATCCGGATGTACCTGGAGCACAAGGCAGCCGGCGACCCGACCTCGATTGAATCGCTGGGGTTCGCGTCCCGGCGGGCACTCGGCGTACCGATGGAGATGCTCATCGAATACGCGCGCGATCCGGTCATGCGACCGGTGATCACCGATTCCGCGGAGAGCCTGATCTACAGCTACCCATTGGAGTACGCCAAACCCACGCGCGACCGATGGCGGCTGGCATTGGTACTCGCGGATGCGGCGCAGGGGCAGCGCTGATTGGCGGGTTGGCTGTTAGGGCGGCGTGGATGTGTGGAGATTGGGCGTCGGCTGGAGTGCATCAGACACCCTAAAAAGCGCAGAAGCCGAAGGCACAAACCTTCGGCTTCAAGCTTTAAGAGCGGGTGAAGGGACTCGAACCCTCGACGTCCACCTTGGCAAGGTGGCACTCTACCACTGAGTTACACCCGCAAAACCTCCGGTCGGGCGCGCAACCGGCTACTTCGAACTTCGCGCGCGCCCGAACTCGGAAAGAGAGATTGTAGTCACAGCCGACAACGTGCGCAAGGGGTGACTGCAACTTGATAACACGGCGGACGTTGCCTACATCCCAGCCCAACGGGGCCGAACAGCGTCAACACGACGCTTCATACGATCCCCGACATGCAAGCCCAAATGTACGCCGGTCGCAGCAGCGTCGCCACCATCATTCGCGCCTCCGCCATCACCGGCGCATGCCTCGCCGCAGCCTGCACTCCGAACGCAAGCATCACGCCGACCACACCCAACGCAACGCTCGCGCCAGCCGCCGCGCTCGCATCCACGCCCACCCACATCGCCGTCCTCGCCGCCGAGACCGGACCCATGTCGCCCGTCGGTCTCAGCGCCATGCGCGGCGCGCAATTGGCAATCACTGAACACAATCGCGCGGCCGCACTCCGCTTCGACGCCGAGTGCATCGATACGCAGAGCTCCTCCGCGCGCGCCACGGAAATCGCCCGCGCCGCCGCCGCTCGTAACACCATTGGCATCGGCTTCACCGACAGTGACCCCGCGCTGGTTGCCATTCCTGAATTCACACGCATCGGTAAGCCCTTTGTGGTGATCGGCGCGACTGATCCAAAGCTGCCCGGCCGCTGCGGCGCTGGCACATTCCTTGCATGCTTTGGCGATGACGCACAAGCCATCGCCGCCGCGGACTTCGCCGCCGCACGTTTCGGGAATCGCACGCTGGTCATCTTTGACTCGCGCCATGAATACACACGCACCCTGGCAAGCTTCTTCCGTAGCCACATGGGTAACCAACTCGGTGGCACCGTCGTTGCAGAGTTTGACCTCAGCTTCACCCCCGCGCCCGCTATCGCGCCGCACCTAGTTGCTCCCGCCAACAACGCCGACTTCATCTTTGTTGCCTGCATGCCAGAAGACATCGCTGCCGTACTGAAGTCCGTTCGCTCTGCACTGCCAACAACGCCAATCATCGGCGGCGATTCGTTCGACTGCGATGCGGTACTCCGCACGCCCACTGCCAATAGCCAAGCAAGCGCGAACGCCGATTCCGCAACCGCCCCCACCAACCACGTGTGGTTCACCACCCACGCGTGGCTTGGCGCCGGCTGTTCGCCCACCGCACAGGCCTTTGTTGCTGCGTATTCCGCCGCGTACGGAACCCCGCCACCCAACGCGTTTGCAGCACTCGGCTACGACGCCGCCCGCCTTGCCATCGACGCACGCACGCGCGCCGGCAGTGATGATCCGAAAGCCATCGCCGCTGCACTGGCCGCCACCACTCACTTTCACGGCGTCACCGGCACGATCAGCTATGCCAACGGTCCAGTTCCAAAGAAGGACGTCTGGATGGTTTCCGTAACGAGTGGCACACTGCAACTGGCGCGATAAAAAAACTCACGCGCTCGCCAGACAGGCCGAGCGCGATGAGCGTGGGGGTTAAGAATTCGCCGACTGTGCGTTCGTACTGAACGCGTCCATCACATCACTGGCATGCACCCCAGGCGCTCAGGAGCTGCCCAAGATCCGAGCCATTCACTACGCCGTTGCCGTCAAGGTCGCCAGGGCCAGAAAGTCCCCATGCGCTCAGGAGCAATCCAAGGTCCTCACCACCCACCACGCCGTTCCGCCCATTGATTGGTGCAATGTCCGCTGGGCACGCACCTGGGTAACTGTTCGGATCCGACGGATCAGTAGCCGCAATCACCTCATCGCGGTCGAGCGCGCCATCTCCGTCGCGATCAATACCCAATCGACGCGCCATGCCTGGAGGCACCAGTGTGTAGGTGACTTCATTGCCACTGGTGGAACCAGCAAGCAGGGCCGCGGCGGTGATGGTTTCGCCAGTATGGTCGCTCACAAAACTTCCGGATTGCAGCAGCCAGCCACGCGCCACGCCGTCACGATTTCCCTTGGCAATCAAGCCAACTTGTGTGCTCTGGCTTGTTGCCAACGTAATCAGCTGCGTAATGCGCGCGCTGTCATCACCACTTCCGCCCGCGTTGCGCGCGGTGACTTGCTGACCCGCGCCAGCATGCGTATCGGTACCGAAACTCAACAGGAACGCTTCCACGTCGCGCCGTTGCGTGGCGCCGGTGGCGCCAGCAGGGAATCGGAAGCCAATGTTGAGGACATCTTGCAGGGTGGCTTCATCGCCACCGTGATCGAACCCGAAGCCGCGGTTGTTGACCAACGAACTCTTGTTGGCGCCAATCTTTCGATACGTGTCGCGCAGCGGAGCATTCTTGCGGTTCTGCGGCTCATTTGCCGGCGGTGGAGCCGGGATATCAACCTTCTGATTCGTGCCAGCGATCCCAGCGTGGCAATTGATGCACGTCAGTCCGGGAGGAGCGCCGAAGAGCTGCGCAGTATTAAAGATCGTCTGCCCAGCAGTTGGACTACCCGTGCCGCCCGTACCGGTGACCACGCCACCAACAATCGGAATAGAAGTCTTCAGCGTGTTGTCAATGTTGCGATTGGGGTTTGGTCCAAAGGTGAGCGATGCAACGTAGTGCTCCATGCTGGCCATCTCAGTCACGGTGATCTCACTATCACGCCCTTGCAGATGGGTGTACGCCTCATTGAACTCGGCAAGATCATTCTTCTCGCCGCGCCAGTGGAACGGCTCGGTGCCGATGATTCCAAAGAGCGTCTGCGTAGTCATCGGTCCCTTCATCGGGTGCCAACTGATGCAGCCCGGC
Organism: Phycisphaerales bacterium; assembly: GCA_040401635.1. GTDB lineage: Bacteria > Planctomycetota > Phycisphaerae > Phycisphaerales > SM1A02 > UBA966. Next base: position 12,650 of record JBBAOD010000023.1, on the reverse strand, counting down.
ACTTGGCACGATTCATCAAAGAGCTGCACGGTGCCTTGGGTATTACCAATGTCCCACGCAACCCGATCGCTCCGCGCATCTACATGGCACGATGCGCAGCTTGACTGCCCAAGGCCGGAGGTGAGATGCGTGTCAAACAGGAACTTACGCCCCTCCTTCACGGTGGCAGGCGTTGGATCATGGAACGCAATCCGCCCAATCTCAGAATTGGTGGCGGTGCTGACGGCAGACACCGATCCTTCAAACCGATTCAACACATAGAGCCGGCTGCCGTCAGCATTCATGACAAGACCAGTGGGGCCTTCGCCAACACTAATGGTGGCAGTGCGACCGCCGCCGGCATCAAACCCAATCACATTGTTGGAACCAAGACCAGCAACCCACGCTGTGCCGTTGGGGCTGAATGCCACGCCGCGCGGATCACCAATCGACTGCAATCGATTGAGCACCGATGTGGTGGCGCTGGTGTACGTGAGGTGCGGATTCATATCAATCACCGTGCCCGGACCTGCGCCGCCAGCAAGGCGTGCAGCCACACACTTCACAAACACGCCGTTGACATTCTGCTCAAAGCGCAGTTCGTTGCGTGATTCCATGCCGATGGCAACCACATCGCCGTTGGGCGCGGTGCCGATACCGGCAACGATCGTCATGAGACCCTTCACGTAACTCACCGAATTGGTCTGCGCGTTGATGACAGCAATGTCGTTGTCGTGTTGGTCCCACGTGACAAAGCTGGTCCAGTTGCGATTGTTTCCATCAAGCCACTGGTTGGTGGTGGTGTTCTTGCGAACGATTTGACCAACCCGTGGCGCAGTGCCGTTCGATGCAGCCTTCGCGGGGCTGAAGGTGGTGCCAGCATTCGGAGGCGGATTCACGCCGCCGTACGGACCACTGGTCAGACTCACCGTTGCGTGCGGCAACATGGTGGAGTGGTTGCCCGATTCAAAGATGCCCAAGTAGACGGTGTTGCCATCGGCACTCGCGGTGAGTGCGCGCGGTTGACTGCCGGTAATCGCCACCGTTGTCACGGTCGCCGGGCTTGCAGCATCAACCACCGCCAGTCGCTCGGCAAGTGAAAGTGAAACGAACGCCTTCTGTGGAGTGCCGGCAAAGACCACATCCGATGGCTCGTCGCCGATCAAGATGGTTCGGGTGACGCGCATGGTGGCAAGATCAACCACGCTGATCGAGTCAGAAATCTGATTGACCACCCACGCTTCCGTTGCACTGCGCGCGCGCACCGACACGGGGTCAAGACCAACCGGCACTGAGCCGCGCTTCACCGGCGAGCCGCCCACAACGTCGTACACCTCAAGGCGCGCATCGGCAGTATTCACGGCGAGCAGGGCGAGTCCGTTTGGCGTGAGGTCGATGGGGTGCGATTGCGGTGATTCCCAGTTCACAAACGAGCCGGTCTGCGCAACAGCTGGCAGGGTGATGGCGAGGGCGGCGAGAGCGGATATGTGGAAAGTGCGCGTCATTGCAACCACTGTTGCCCGACGCAGTGACTCAGGGACAGCGCCGGCGAGAATTGTGGGTGGCCACCAGTGCGTCCCATTCCGGCCCAAACGCGGATTCGTAGTTCTTCCAGCGGCCGATCGAGGTTCGATTTATGGGGCGTCGGACTTGCTCATGGCTCAGCGTCAACACGGTGCGCGTGTTGTCCTCCGGGCGGAGCATGTCAGATTCTTGAGCAATTCCAAGGAACTTGGTCACCCGCTGCGCGTGACCGTCGGGGTCTTCGATCAAGTCTTCGTACACAATTTCTTCGTGGCGAATCTTGAGTACGGAGAGTGCTTCCATGGAGAGCGCGCGTTCGGCGGTCATGACTTCGCGGATGCCGCCAAGCGAACCGGTCCATCCAAAGTGCTTGGGGTTGAAACTGGAGAGATACAAACTCACCGCCGTGTCACGCGGATCACGGGTGATGTGCATGCAGCTTGCACCCGGAAGAATGGCGGCAACCGCAGGAAGCCAGCGCCACGTCTGCAGCGACTTGTCTACAAGCCACGCCTTGTCCGCTACGTCTGGTGTCCGCGCGCCGGAGATGTAGTTGTTCTGAAATATCACCGCATCTTCTGGACTCATGGTGCCAAGTCCGCGCGGCCATGCGCCCGCATGAACCAGCGAATCTCCAAGCGCCATGATCCCTTCGTATTCGCCGATTCCAGCGACGCAGGAATGGCGGTCAAGCATTTGCTCAAGGAGCGTTGTGCCACTGCGCGGCATTCCCACAATGAATGCAATGCCTTCTACTTGCGGAACGCGCGGGTTGAACCAGGCCTTGCCATTGGCAAGTAGTTGCCGCTGCGCATGCACATCCGCGTGCATGTCGGAGAGGTTGAAGACGGGAGCCGTGTTCTCGTGGATATACGTGGCAAGTTCCCACGCGCGGCGATATTCGCCAGCAGAATCAAGCAACAGCACCGCTTCAAATCCGGCGTTGCGCCGCATGGACATTTCGCCTGGCTCGCGTGCGATTGCTTCAAACTCAGCAACTGCGCCTTCGCGGTCATCTTTCGCGCGCACGCGGGCCGACATGATCCGGCCGCGCACGTCAGTGAGCCACATGCCGCCTTGCTCAACCAAGGCCTTCATTTCCGCGCGCTTTCCGGTGCGGTGCAGGATGTCTGCCAGGAAGATCGTTGCGTCAAGCGCGTTCGGCGCCTTGCGCGCAATCAACACGCGTAGGCGATCAATGGCCTTGTCGCTGCGAGCGAGGTAGTGATCAACAATCGCCCATGCCATGCCAATGCGGTGGTCGCCAGTGATCATGCGCTCCGCGCGTTCGAGCGCTTCTTCGGCAACTCGCATGCGGTTCAT
>JBBAOD010000023.1:0-9814 GCA_040401635.1 Phycisphaerales bacterium | reverse complement strand
CAACGCGCAACGCCAAGCCAGGCTTCGCCGTCGCGCGGGTTGCGGCGCAACATGTAGCCCGCAAGATGCTTGGCATTTAGGAAATCGCCGCGCTGCAGCAAGCGCTGAAGTTCTGCCCGTTGATTGACAGGAGGTGGCATGAAGTGGTGATGCTACTAGTGGCAGCCGCGATGCCGCGATGCCGCGCTGCGATTTACGCGGTTAGTCCCACTCTGCGCCGAACGCCCATTCATAATTCTTCCAGCGCCCAATGGACGACCGGTTGATCGGCTTGCGCACCTGCTCATGGCTCAGAGTCAGCACGGTCCGCGCGTTTGATTCCGGCGCAAGGACGGTCTCTTCCATGGCCAATCCCATGCGCTTCAGGCACCGCTCCATGTGACCGCGCGGATCGGCAACCAACTCTTCATAGACGATCGATTCGTGCAAGATTCCAAGGGTTTGCAAGGCCTGCGGCACCAGCGCCCGCTCGGCGGCGATGATGCGGCGGATGCTTTCGAGCGAGCTGGTCCAGCCGACGTTCTTTGGATGGAAATTAGATAGTAATAGGCTGACTGCCGTGTCGCGCGGTTCGCGCATGATGTGGAAACATACGGCGCCCGGCATGACGGCGGCCACTGCGGGCAGCCAGTGCCAAGTATTGAGTGACTTGTCGAACATCCACTGCGTATTGCCGCGCCGCATGGAAGCGATGCCGGACAGGTAATTCTGCTGCATGGCGAGTGCTTCATCAGTGGGCAGCATGGCCAGTCCGGTTGGCCATGCACCAGCGGAGATGACTGCAGTACCAAGCGTGTTGATTCCGTCGTACTCACCGATACCGGTCACCGCGGAATGACGATCAAGCATCTGTTCAAGCAGGGTGGTGCCACTGCGGGGCATGCCAACAACCAGCGCAACTCCATTGACTGCGGGCGCGCGCGGCGTGAACCACGGCTTGCCGCGGGCGAGCAGCGCTGATTGTGCGTTGGCATCGGCAATCACGCCATCGACATCAAAGGGTTCGCCGGTGGTTGCATGCAGGTGTTCTGCGAGTGCGAAGGCGCGGCGGTACTCACCTGCAGCGTCAAGCATGCGGACGGCGTCGAAGCCGGCGATGCGGCGTGCCAGGGCAAGCGCATCGCTGCGCGCAAAGGCCTCCAGGCGGTCGGCAGTGCCGGTTGGGTCAGTCAGTGCAGTGACGCGCGCTGTAAAAATCTGCGCGCGCGGGTCGGACAGCCATGTGCCACCACTCGTCACAAGGGTTTGCAGTTCTTGGCGACGCCCGGCGCGGTGAAGCACTTCTGCAAGGGCCATGGTGGCGTCCACCGTGTTTGGGGCCCCTTTGGCGATCAGGCCGCGTAGGCGGTCGATGGCAGCGTCGCTCCGGCCGAGCCGGTGGTCAATGATGGCGCGCAGCAGGGCAAGATCGTGGGACGCCCCGTTCAGGCGTATGGCGCGTTCAATTGCCTCATCCGCTACGGTGAGGCGCCCCAAAGCGAAGGCTGCCCGCGCTTGGGCGTGCCAGGCCCGCAGGTCTCTGGGGTTTCGGCGCAGGCTGGCTTGGGTTCTACTGAGCACCTCCCCGAAGGCCCGGCGTGCCAGCAACGCATCTAAATCAGGGTTTTCAGGGGATGCTGGCATCGGCAAGGGGACTTTACCCTGCGGGGAATCAAATATTTACACATTTCATTTGCAACTCATTGAATCGAGGGCATGATTACCAAAGTCAGGCAGGGTTCCCGCCGCTGACCGTTTCGTTCCCTTCCCGTTTCCCTTACATCAGGATTTACAACATGAAGACTTTCATCGCCTCCGGCATCGCCGCTGCTGCTCTTGTTTCCGCTGCTTCAGCTAACGTGACCTTATCGTTCACCAGCCAAACTTGGACCGGCTTCAACTTCAACGAAGCCTACGCAGCAGGCAGCCTCACTGGCACCCTGACCGGCGTTTCTGTCAATGCGACGCTGAACGCGTCGACGAACTACACATACGCAGACGACCTGTGCGTCTACATCAATCCATCGCCTCTCAGCCAGGGTGGACTGCTGCAGGTTGGTGGTTACAGCAACCTCAACGCTACGCAGCGCTACTCCTGGGCAAACGGCGGCTCGAGCGCACCGGGAACAACGGTGACCGGCACCAAGACTTTGACCACCGGCATCGATATGGCAGCCAATCCGACCCAGTCCATCTGGATCGGCAACGGCTACGGTGCTGCTGGCACCTCTGGCACCTGGACCGGCAGCATCACGCTGATCGGCGTGACCGCAGTCCCAGCCCCAGGCGCCATTGCGCTCTTGGGACTCGCTGGCTTCTGCAGCCGTCGTCGCCGCGCCTAAACCGCACCGACGATCTGAGATACGAATGACACCAGGGCGACCCGTATGGGTCGCCTTGGTTCTTTTTTGGCTTGGCCCACTTGTCAATCAACGCCACAGTTCGGCGATCGGCACCGCGAACATCCCCTCGCCGAATCCCACGGTGACCTCGCCGTCGTACAGGACGATACCGCAGACGAACCGCTTTCCGCTTGCCTCACGCAGGCGGTGCATGCCTCGGAAATCAGTCGGGTGCACGGTTGATGATGCCTTGACCTCCACGCCGCTGACGCGCGAGCCGGAGTGCTCGAGCACGATGTCCACCTCGGCTAAATCTTTGTCGCGGAAGTGCGAAAACTCGATCCCGTCATCGAATGCTGAGGACTGCCGCCGTAGTTCGCCCAAGACGAATGTCTCGAGCAGCTGGCCAAGCGCTTCGCGGTCCGCCCACAGCGCCGCTGGCGACAGACCAAGTAACGCGCACGCCAAGCCGCTGTCGGTGACGTGGAGCTTTGGTGTCTTTACCAGCCGCTTGAGGCGGTTGCTGTGCCATGGCGGCAACTCTTCCAGAATGAAGATGCGCTCGAGCAGCGTGACGTAGTCGCGGATCGTCGGTCGAGTGATCTGAAACGGGGCTGCAAGCTCACTCACGTTGATCAGCCTGGCCGTTTGCGAAGCGGCCAGTTTGAGGAGCTTTGGTATCGAGTTGAGGGAGCCGATCCGCGCAAGGTCCCGCACGTCGCGCTGCACCAGCGAATCAACGTAATCCGCGTACCACTGCTTTCGCCGCGCGGGTGCCTTTCGAGCAAGCGCAGCAGGAAAGCCGCCACCGGCGACACGTGTGGCAAGTTCCTCTCCAAGACGCCGAGAAGTTCGCATCTTGAAATCGCCTCGCAGGAGCGCCCGCAGGAGCGTTGGCTCCCGCCGTTCCAGTTCGCACTGCGCGAGCGGGTGGAGTCGGATCGAGCCCATCCGGCCAGCGAGCGAGTCAGCCATCTTTGGCAGCAGGAGCACGTTGGTAGAGCCGGTGAGCAGGAAGCGACCAGGCTTGCGCCGGTGGTCGACCTCCATTTTTAGCGGCAGGAAGATCTCGGGCGCCCGCTGCACCTCGTCAATGATCACGCGCTCTGGAAGCCGCGCCACGAAGCCGGCGGGATCGTCCTGCGCGGCGCGCCTCGCCGCATCGTCATCAAGGTTCAAGTACGCGAATCCAAGGCGCTCGCCAACCTGCCTCGCAAGCGTCGTCTTGCCGCATTGCCGCGGACCATGGACGAGCACCACCGGCGTGTCCGAAAGGGCTTCAGCCAAGGCGCCTTCGGCAAGCCGCGGCAGTGGTAGATGATGAGACATCCGGCTGATTGTAACCTTTAAGTGCGTCTATTTGAAACCTTTTACAGCGTCTATATGTAACTTTTTGAGTCGGCTACCTGAAACTCATAGGAACACGCGGGCGTACACAGGGCTCGTCGACCCAGCGCAAGATTCGTATCCTGCACTTATGAGCGCCGAAACCATCGCGGAGATCGAGCAACTGCTGAACACCGGGCGTGCGGCCGATGCCCTGCGCTCGGCGGAGCGGCTGTGTGCAAAGACGCGGCGCAATGTGCTTGCATGGCTCTGCGTAGCGCAGGCGCACGCCGCGATGGGAAACGTGGACGCTGCAGACCGTGCGCTTGATACAGCGTTTGCACTCGCACCCGCCGATGACCGTGTCCGGTTTATGGGTGGTCGGATAGACCAGCAACTCGGGCGCATGGATCGATCAGCGGAACGCCTTCGTGCCGTGGCACGGGGGCGCAGTCCGGACGCGCGTGAGGCGTGGATGGCGTTGTGCGACACGCTGTACATCGCTAACCGCATCCAAGAATTGCGCGATGAAGTGGCGCGCCCAGTTTCGTGGTCGGATGATCTGCGTTACGCGTTCCACGCTGCGCGCGCCCATGCCTCCGCCGACCCGGAGCGTTCGCTCGCAACGTTCATGCAGGTGGCTACCGAGGCGCCTTGGCCAGCCGTGCGCCGCGTGGCTGGGTTTGATGCGGTGCGCATGCTTGATAAGGCGGGGCGCTATCAAGAGGCGTTTGCACTGGCGCAGCGCGTGCATGCTGATACGGGCGCACCGTTTGACCTTGAGGGCGCGCTCGGTCCACTCCGCATGCAGCGCGAGTTACTTGCCAAAGGCGGTCGTTGGTTCGAGCCACAGGCTGATCGAGTGGAGGATCTAGCCATGGTGATTGCCATGCCCCGGAGCGGCACCACGCTCTTAGAGCAAATGCTCGACCGACATCCGGCGATCAGTGGCATCGGTGAGTATGAAGGGACGCGCCTTCTTGGCGATGCATTGACGTCTGCCTTGCGCGATGGCAAGGGCCTCGCTCGGCTCACCCGCGTAGAGGCCAATGATTTGCAGCGCGACTTTTTGAGTGACGCCCGTCGACGCAAGCGTCCCGGGGCGTCGTGGATGTTCGACAAGAACCTGCGCGGATGGAGACATCTTCCAGCGATTGCCGCCGTGCTTCCGGGTACGCGGTGCATCACCGTGCTGCGTGATCCGCGCGATACGGCGATCAGCATCCTGCTTTCGTATTTCCATCCAATCAACGACGGCTGGACGGCATCACTGGAATCAATCCGTCAACTGATGGAGGCGCGTGATGCCATTCTGCCGAACGCACTTGCTGCGCTTGGGCTGCCGCATGAAGTGGTCTACTACGAAGACTTAGTGGATGCACCGGCGGAGAACGCGGCGCGTTGCCTACGCATGATGGGGCTGGAGCTGACGGACGAAGTGCTGCGCCCCGAGGAGAACACGCGCGTGGCGTTCACACTGAGTCACGCGCAGGTGCAAGCGCCGATCAATCGTTCGTCAATCGGCCGATGGCGCAATTACCAGTGGGCGTTCGGGCCGGAATGGGATGCATTGGTTGCGCGGCACGAATCGCGCCGTCGGTGAGTTTCGCGCGGCCGGGCGCGCCAATGTCAGCACCATCGGTGGAGGTAGACTTTGCCCCGCTCGGCGCATGCACCGCGCCTCTTGGAACAACATGATCCCCATGATCCCCATGATCCACATGATCCCCACAATCGCGGCCACTCTCGTCAGCCTCTCCATCGCCTTCGTTGCGCCCATCCAGGCGCCAGCCGTTGGCAACCCCGCGCCTCCGGCGGGCAACCCCGCCACTCCGGCTGGGAACAGCGCTGCCCCCGCACAAAATGCAGCCATGCCCGCGCACCCAAATCTCTGGCCGCAGGACATCACTTCTAACGGCAAGACCTACCGGGTCTTTCAGCCGCGTGTCACCGGCATCGACGGCGCGCGTGCGTACTTGGTCACACAGGTTTCCATGGACGGCGCTGATGGCAAGGCGGTCACTGGCAATGCACAGTTGCAGGCGGAGATGATGGCTGCTGACGTTCCCGGCGAAATAGAGATCAATCAGTTTGCAGTGCGAGCGTTGACGATCGATGGCAAGCCCGCTTCTGACGCCGATGTGAAGGCCCTGTCGCAGGCGCTCTATGTGGTGGCGATGACCACCACTCGACCCATCTTGCTGCAGAACATGCGGCTGGTGAATGCGCGCGGCAGTTCAACGCCAGGGGTTGTGACGGATGTGCCTGCAATCACCCTGACGCAGCAGCCCACCGTGCTCATTGCCGTCGACGGCGCGCCGCGAATGGCTCCGCTTGGCGCAACCGGATGGACCATGGTGACGAACACCGCTTCGGTGTTGCTCAAGTCAAAGGACGGCTCGTGGTGGACGCGCGTTGGTGGAGCGTGGGTTTCGTCCGCGGTCATGGAGACTGGATACGTGGCTGCGTCCGCGCCGCCGGCGGCTGATGTAGTGGCTGCACTCGGCACTGCACCTGCGCTGCCGAAGGCGGTGTCCGCGATGCCGCCACTGGTCAAGGCGCCCGCACTCAAGCCTGCCACGGTGATGGTTGCCACCAAGCCAACCGTGTTGATTTCCATTGATGGTCCACCAGTACTCGGTAATGCCGGATCCGGCGTGCAGTGCGTCAAGAACACCAACAGCATTCTGCTGACCATCGATGGCAATTCGTTCTATGTGTTGGCTGCTGGGCGATGGTTCATGACCGCTTCGCTTGGTACGGGCGCATGGAGCGCGGTGTCACCCGGCGCGGTGCCGGCACAGTTTGCGGGTCTGCCTCACACCAAGCGTTACGACGGCGCACGCGCTGCAGTGCCTGGTACTGATGAAGCCAATGAGGCGACGCTTGCCGCTCGCGAGATTCGCACCGTCACCCTCAACCGCGCAGGCGCGCAGCCGAAGTTCTCCGTTGCTGGTGGCATGCCGGATGGCAACACGGCGTGGGCCTCCATTGCCGGCTCGCCAGTGAAGTGGTTGCCCGGTGCTTCGCAGCCGGTGCTGCTCTTTGAGGGCAAGACCTATTGCTGCGATTCGGGTGCATGGTTTATGGCGCCGTCAGTCACCGGGCCGTGGGCGCTCGCTGAGACTGTTCCGGGTGCGATCTATGCGCTCCCCACCTCGTGCCCGGTGTACGCATGCACCTACGTGTGGGTCTTTGGCGCAACGCCGGACACGGTGACGTATGGATTTTCACCTGGATACCTGGGCACGTATTTGATGGACGGAACGCCGGTGTACGGAACGGGTCGTGTGTATTCAGCACCTGCTGGTAGCGCGTACCGCGCGTACCCAACCACGTACGGCAGCGATGCAACCTACGACGCACAGACCGGAACCTTCTCGCCGCCGGATGATCCGAACGATGACTACGCGTTCTATGGAAGCGCTGACGTGAATCCCATGTACCTCACCGGCGACGGTTGGGGCGGATGGGGTTGGTGCTCCGGCTGGAACGTTGGTTGGGGCTACGGCATGAACAACTGGTGGGGTTGGAATCACTGGGGCTGGTGGATGAATCAGTGGCACCCGTACTACAACCGCTGGGCAGACAATCACTCGGATTGGCAGAAGCAGGGTCTTGCGGATGCCTCCAAGCGAAATGCCGAACGGACCAAGCCGATCGACAAGCGTTCATGGCCCGCGGCGCGCGGCTCCATGGCGAATGCGGGACAGACTGGCATCCGTAGCGCGGCCAATCAAGGCTCGCGCCGCGACGCTTCTCCTGAGGCGGCCACTGAGAATCAGCAGGCGATCAATCAGCAGTTCCAAGGCGCTGCTGGCGATGCGCCGGCGGCGTTCCGTGGTCCGGGCAATGAGTACGGATATCCAGCCTCCGCGTATCGCTCGTGGACCGGCATGGGCTCCAACCTTGGCGGAAACTGGGGGTATTCACCGTTGGCGCGTCCCAACGGATTCCACCCGCCGCAGCAGTTTGCTAATCCGGGCGCCTATTGGGGTTCGGGCACGCAGATTGGCAACAACCTTGGGCCAAACGCTGGCCCGTACTCGTCTCCGACGGGTCACGGTGGTTGGGGCACGTACGACCGCTGGGCGGGCGAGGGCATTCGCGGCACTGAGTACAGCGATTCGGGTGACCACGTTGCACAACCGCGCTAAGTGCGGCGTGTGCAATTCAGGTCTTACCCGAGTGCAGCGTTGATCTGCGCGGCAACGCTGCGACCTTCTAGGAGACACGTCTCCACGGCTGGCAGCAGCCAGTTATCTTGATTGGCAAACCACACGCAGCCGTTGAGCGGCCTGCGCAGAAGTTCCGGCGCGCCGGAGGCGTACCAACCCGGAGTGGCAACGGGCATGGCGTGGCCCCATCGTGTCCAACGAACCTGCAGAACGTCATCAGTCGATCGACCGAGCAGTGGAAGCAGCGCGGCAATTTGTTCTGATCCGCGCGCGGCCCAGGTGCGCCATGAAGCGGGATCAACAATTGCAAAGCGAGCAGTGTGCCACGGGAGTGGCCAGTACATGGTCAGCACGGAGCCCACTTGGGCCTCAGTGCCTGCGTACGAACCGTTCACCATATCGGTGATCACAGGAGCGGCTTCAAACTGGTTGCTGTCCATCGGAAATGTGGAACCGCCAGCGACGAAGAGGTCGTAGAAATTTGCCGGAACGGGTCGTGACAGAATCACATTTGCTACCAGGTACGGCACGGACTGCACTTGCTGCATTGCCTGCAGTTTTTCTTTGTCGTCTTCAGCGAGCCATGGAATCATGTACTTCACAATGTGCTTGGAGCCGGCGCACACCACATGACGCGCGTGCAGGCGACGCACTGTGCCAGCGCCATCGCGCCAACGGATGACGGCGCCGTCCTTCGCACGTTCAACATCGGTGACGGTGCACTGCGGACGAAAGTCGACACCAATAGGCTGTGTTTCGCGGTGATGTTCGCCTGAGTGCGGCGTGCGCGCAGACTGTTTCCACAGCGCGCGAGCCAGCGCAGAGTTTCCACCAGGGAGCACCCAACGGCCAAACTCTTCGGCAGCAATGAAGTTCCATCCAGCAGCGGCGTTTACCTCATCAGTGCCCACGCCAAAGCTTGAAGCGCAGTACGCCTGCAGCGCATAGCTCAGTCGCGGCGGCACGGTCCCGCAGACGGATTCGATGTGAGCCCGAAATGTCATGTCATCAAGCGCGGCCACATTCGGCCCGGGTGCACCAGTGAACGGAATATCCGGGTAGCCGCGCCCTGCATGAAATGCGACAGCCGCTTGGTAGCGAGCGAGTCCATCACGCTCGGCGGCGCTTGGGTTCGTGCCGAGCAGCTCGCGAGTGATCATTTCCTTCCACGCGAACGTGGTGGGCGTGTCATCAACGCGGACGTGATGATCGATACCAAGATCGCGGTATAAGGTGTCGAGATCGCTGCCACGGTCGGGTGCCATGAAGTAGGCACTCGCCATGCTCCAACGGAGTGAACGCCACGACTCGCCCATCGCATTGCCGCCAACTCGTGGCCGCAAGTCCATCAACACCACGTTGCGGTGACGCAGCGCATGCGCAGTGGCGAGTCCAGAGAGCCCGCCGCCGATGATCGCAACGTCAACGTGCTCGCTTGGCGCGGCACCGGGGCCATCGCAATTTTCACACGCGTGGAATGGCAAGGCGTTCGACGGAAAGCTGTCGCCGAACCATGTGGGCGCCGTTGGAAGCCCGCCTACTTGCTCCGACGGTCCGAGTGACGCAAGGCGCAGTACTGGATCGCCTGGAATACTCGGCGGTGCCGCATCGCGCCGCATCCAAGCGGCAGCCCCGCCGCGTCGCGCGAGCGATGCCGAAGCCATGATGCCGAGACCGGTGATGATGGCCGAACGGCGATCCATCCTCACACGGTACCGGGGTTACTCATTTATCTTCAGGTTTGATTCCAAATCCGGATCGATTCGGATATGCCGGGCGAGCAGGGGGGGTAAACGGTGCGCGTGCCAGCTCAGCGAGCAGGAGTTCAACAGCCTTGTCCATCTGCGGGTCAACGCCGCCGTAATGCGGTCCGCCCTTCATGACGCCCGGGTCATCAAGCACCTCGACGGTTGGATCGACGCCGTGGCCTTCGATGCCCCACGTACCGTCCTTCTCATAGAACGCGAAGACTGGGACGCGGACGCCAGA
>JBBAOD010000022.1:7212-19481 GCA_040401635.1 Phycisphaerales bacterium | reverse complement strand
GCTTGGGAAATTGGCGCGTGGGGCGCCGTGCGCCGGCAGATCGAAGCAGGCGTATCGCGCGTGCAGATGAGCGCTGCTGAATACCGCGCAGCGTTAGTCAGCATCCGCGCTGAAGTTGCACAGGCGTATGTCACCATTCGACAATTACAAGCGCAGCGCAAGGCGTACCGAGACCTTTCACAGGGCTACGGAAAGCTGGTCGGCGCGATCGAGAAAAAGGTTCGCTACCAGGCTGGTTCGAAGGTGGAACTTGGCGAAGTTCGATCGCGGCAATCATCGGCATTGGCTGAGTCGCTGCGCTTTGACGGGATGATCGCTAAACAGCTTTCCGGGTTGTGCATTCTGCTGGCTGAGACACCGGAACGCATTCGCGCATTGGTTGAAACCGACGGCAAAGTGCCCACTGTGGACATGCCCATTGCGGTGGGCATCCCCTCAACACTACTCATGCGCCGCCCCGACGTTCAAGCTGCAGAGCGCAACTTCCAGGCCGCCACTGCTGAAATCGGCGTTGCCGAGGCAGGCTATTTGCCACGCTTTACCTTCACTGGCAACTTCATCATCCAGACTCCGAATTTCAGTGACTTGGGGGATGTCAACAAGAATATGACCTACGGATTCACGCCCGCGGTCAGTTGGAATTTCATGAACATCCTGACCGGTGCAGCCGAAGCGCGCGTCAAGCAAGCCAAGGCACGGTCTGCTGACGCACTGCTGCGATACCAACTTGCGGTAGTCACTGCAGTCAACCAAGTGGAATCTTCGATCACTTCATTTACAGCAGCGCGCGCCGTGCGCAGCAACTTCACGGACAGCGCCCGCGAAATCGGCGCGTCTTATGACCTGGCGTTCATGCAATACAACGCCGGCACTATTGATATTTCCCGCCTCATTGAGTTTCTTCAGGCGTCGGTCCTGGCGCGCAATGGACTTGCGCAAGCCGAGGGCCTGGTGGCGCAAGACTGCGTTGAGTTGTACCGCTCGCTCGGTGGTGGCTGGGAGAACAGCCCAATGCCGAGCGCTGTCGAGGATGTAAAGCGATTCAATCCCACCCCCACCGCAAACGACTTCTTGGCGCCAAGCAGCGCAACTGCTAGTCAGTCCAACGGCTAAGTACATACACATGACTATCAAGAACACTGGATTTCTCGCAGCAATCATACTGACCGCCGCTGTAACTGGGGCTTGCTCGCGCGCGCCACAAGGCCCAGCCGGAATGCCGCCATCGCCAGTGCGCACCGTCAAGCCGACGGTCAGTGATGTGCCAATCCACCGGGAATACCCAGGCATGACCATGAGCGTTCGCACTGTTGACATCATTCCGCGCGTGAGCGGATGGATCGACACGCAAGGCTTCACCAATGGCCAGGCAGTCAACGAAGGACAGATGTTGTACGTCATCGATCCACGCCCCTACCGCGTGATGGTGGAAAAGGCGAAAGCAGATGTTGCGGTTGTAGAGGCAGAGCTGAAGAATGCCAGTGACAAAGTAGTGCGCAACCGACCGCTTGTTGAAGTTTCGGCAATTTCGCAAGAGGCATTCGACCAAATGCTGGCCAACCAACGGACCGCAGAAGCCAATCTTGATGCGCGACACGCCGCGCTTGATGACGCGAACCTGAATCTGTCCTTCACCCGCATTGCCAGCCCCGTCACTGGTCAAGCCAGCGCTACCAACAAGTACGCCGGCACCTCCGTCACACCGCAGGAAACCTTGGTCACTGTTCGGCAAATGGATCCGCTGTGGGTTGAGTTTGAGCCCACCGACTCAGATCTCCCTGCACTGCGTCGTATGCAGCTTGCTGGTGATGGAACCACACAAGCCGCACTGCCGAGCGGTTCCTGGAAGCGCTCCGGCAAGGTGGTGTTCATTGACAATTCCGTGAACCGAGAAACGTCCACTATTCGAACCCGGATTGAAGTCCCCAATGCGGACTTGGTCATGGCGCCGGGCGCGTATGTCACTGTGAAACTCCAAGTAGACGAGTTGAAAAACGCGGTTTCCATACCGGAAAATGCACTGACCTATCAAACCGCTGCCGCCACTGTGTGGGTCGTCGACGCCGAAGGCAAGGCGCATCAGAAGGTGGTGACAACTGGCCCGCGCGGCGGAGCGGGCATCGTCATTACCGATGGGCTCGGCGCGGATGAGACGGTGGTGATTGAAGGCATGCAGAAGCTCCGCGATGGCACCCAAACCGTTCCACCAGAAGTCATGCTGCAGGCCATGGAAGCCAACATCGAGAAGCGCATGGGTAAGGCTGCCGAATGATTGACTTCTTCATTAAGCGCCCCATCTTTGCAACGGTGATCGCATTGTTGATGGTGATCGCGGGCGGTCTTGCGATGACCATCATGCCGGTCTCGCAGTTTCCGCCGATTACGCCACCAACGGTACAGGTATCCGCGTTCTATCCCGGCGCTTCCGCGGAAACAACCTCGGACGTGGTGACTCGTTTGCTGGAACGGCAAATCAACGGCGTGCCGGGCATGATTTACATGTCGAGCAATTCCGTGAACGGCGGGAATGCGGTCATCACCGTCACCTTCGATGTCGGATACGACCTCTCCATCGGCACGGTCGATGTGCAGAACTACGCGCAGACTGCTATCCCGCAGTTGCCACCGGAAGTTCAGCGCCAGGGCATTTCCGTCCGCAAGCAGTCCACCGACTTTGTACAGGTGGTTGGCCTGCGTTCGCCAAAGGGCACGTATAACGCTGACTTTCTTGCCAATTACGCCGATATCAATATCGTCCAAACGCTGCAGCGCATCCCGGGTGTTGCTCAGGTTTCTAACTTTGGACTACGCCAGTATTCCATGCGCATCTGGATGGATACGCAGAAATTGGCGGCGCTTGGTATCGAACCACAGACCGTCTACAAGGCGATCGATGAACAGAATCGCCAAGCCGTTGGTGGACAAACTGGTGCATCGCCTACGACTGCCGTTATGCCTGCGTTCACGATGCAGGTCAATACCCTTGGCCGCCTGGAGCAGGTCAAGGAGTTTGAACAGATCGTGGTGCGCAGTGGCAAGAACGGAACCGTGCTCCTAAAGGATGTTGCACGGGTTGAGCTTGGAGCTGCAAGTTACGCCACCATTGGTAAGCAAGATGGAGAGGCAAGCGGATTGCTGGGGGTATTCCAACTTCCCGGATCGAATGCGTTTGAGATTGCCAAAGGCGTCGGCGCGGCGATGGAGTCACTCAAGAAAGACTTCCCGGAAGATGTTGATTACCGAATCAACTACGACACCACCAAATTCGTCAGAGCGTCAATCGAGGAAGTGGTCTCCACTTTCTGGGAAGCCGCGCTGCTGGTATTGATCATCATTTACGTGTTCCTGCAGAGTTTCCGCACAACGATCATCCCGATGATTGCCATTCCGGTGTCAATCATCGGAACATTCGCAATCATGCTGGGGCTTGGATTCTCGATCAATACGCTGACACTCTTGGGTCTGGTGCTCTCCATCGGCATCGTCGTGGACGACGCCATCGTGGTAGTGGAGAACGTTGAGCGCAAGTTCGAAGCGGGTGAAACTGATCCGTACCGAGCGGCCAGTGCGGCGATGAAGGAAGTGGCTGGTCCCATTGTTGCCACCACGCTTTCGCTGGCAGCGGTCTTCGTTCCGGCGTCACTCATGCCCGGAGTCACCGGCCAGTTGTATAACCAGTTTGCCATGACCATTGCCATTTCGGTGGTTCTGTCTGGCATCAACTCACTCACACTGAGCCCCGCCCTCGCCGCCATCTTCCTGCGCCCCCGCAAGATGGCCGAACGTGGTTTCTTTGGTGCGTTCAATCGGCAGTTTGCACGTGTTGAATTGACATACGAATCCACCGTGGGCTGGCTCGTGCGCCGCTGGGTGGTTGCTGGCGTCATCTTTCTGGCAGCGATTGCAGCCGCGCTATGGCTGGTGATCAACGCGCCGACGGCATTCGTGCCTGACGAAGACAACGGCTACTTCTTTGTTGCCTACCAATTGCCCGCTGGTTCCCCGCTGGAACGCACCAATGCGGTCGCTGCTGAAGCGCGCAAAATTGTTGCTGCACAGCCCGAGGTGGACACGATCATCGAGATCAATGGCCTGAACTTTCTATCCAATGCGCCGCAGTCCAACAGCGGTGTGCTCATTCCGGTACTCAAGCCGTGGTCGGAACGCACCGGCAGAGCGCAAAGCACCACTGCCATCGTGCAACGATTGCAGCCACTTCTGTGGACCATTCCAGGGGCAATGGCATTCCCATTCAACCCGCCATCAATTCCAGGACTGGGAACGGTTGGTGGATTCCAGTTGCAGTTGATTGACCGTGCTGGCCTAGGAACCGACGCGCTGTACGCGGCGGCAATGAATATTGTGGCCGAGTCACGCAATCATCCGGACAAACTACTGGGTGTTTCTACGTTCTTCCAGAAGGACGTTCCCCAGGTGTGGCTTGATATTGACCGGGCTAAGTTGCAGCGTCTGGGCGTGACCATTGCTGACGCATTCGCGGTGTTGCAATTGAATTTCGGAAGCGCATACGTCAACCAGTTCAATCGATTCAATCAGGTGTATCAGGTGTACGTGCAAGCGGACGCGCGCTACCGCATGGCACCGGAGGACCTCGGCAAGCTGTATGTCCTCAACCGAGATCGAGAGATGATCCCGTTCTCCGCGTTCGCGCATGAACGCACCACAACCGGTCCGGACAACCTGACGCACTACAACGTCACCGACACCATCGCCATCAACGGCGCGGGTGCTCCTGGCGTCAGTTCCGGCGCTGCCACTGCATTCATGGAAGAGATTTGCGAGAAGGTCCTTCCACAAGGCATGACCTATGAGTGGACGGGCATCGTCTATCAAGAGCGCACCTCTTCGAACGCCGCCCCCATCGTCTTCACGTTGGCAATCATTGCCGTGTTCCTATTCCTGGCTGCTCAGTACGAAAGTTGGACGCTTCCAATTCTGGTAGTGATCGCTATTCCGTTTGCTGCGCTCGGCGCAGTGGGCGGCCTCCGCATTGCAGGCATGCCACTTGATATCTATGCGCAGATCGGGTTGGTGATGCTCATTGGATTGGCGGCAAAGAATGCCATCTTGATTGTCGAGTTTGCCAAGGAAGCTACGGAGCGCGGCCGTTCACCCGTGCAAGCCGCCATGGATGCGGCGCGCCTGCGCCTGCGGCCGATCTTGATGACCGCACTGAGCTTCATCTTGGGCGTGGCGCCCTTAGTGATCGCCACCGGAGCTGGTGCGAACGCACGCCGATCGATCGGCGTGACCGTCATGGTTGGACTGGCGGTTTCGACGCTCCTTTCCTTGGTCATTGTGCCGGTCTTCTATGCACTGCTCGTCGTCATTCGTGACCGCGTGTGGGGGCCTGATGAGCCGGACGCCGAGCAGCCCGCCAAGTAACCTTCGCGACATGAGCACCGCCGCTGCAGCGCCAACTATCACGCACGCTGAATTCCGCGCCCGACGCGATCGGCTCCTGGCCGAACTTGGCCAGTCGGCAGGATTAGTCCTCGCTGGCGATCCCGATCCATCGCTGCACCATCCATGGAAACCGCACGCGCACTTTGAGTACCTCACGGGAGTCATCGATGAGCCTGGGGCCATGCTCTTCCTCGATCCCACCAATCCAGTGCCAGCCAAGCGCGCAACGTTGCTGCTTCGGCCGCTCAATCCAGAGGTAGAGAAGTGGGACGGCTTCCGCGATGAACTGGGAAGCGCACTCCGAACCCGGACTGGCATCGATACCGTCCTTCGCACTGGAATGCTCAGCAGACTGCTCTTGGAGGCAACGCGCCGCACTCGGTCGCTTGCGTGCCTGATGCCACTTGCTGCTTGGAATTCACCGGTATCTGCAGACCTTGCCATCCTGCGCGCGCAAGCTGAGCGCGTCCCCGGAACGCAAATCACTGACCGCAGCGATCTCCTCCTGAAGATGCGAGCCGCGAAGAGCCCGGCGGAAATTGCTTGCATCCGCGAAGCTGGCCGCATTACTGCTACAGGCTTCGCTGCCGCCATGAAGTCCATGCGCGCTGGCATGAATGAGTTTGACCTGCAGGAAGCAGTGGAGCACGCATACCGCAGCAACGGCGCGCGAGAGTTGGCGTTCCGCACCATTGCTGGTGGCGGGTTTAACGCTACGGTCCTGCACTACCACGCCAATGATCACGCGCTCGTGGCTGGCGAGCTGGTGGTCCTTGATAGTGGGGCGAAGTTCGCGGGCTACTCAGCCGACGTCACCCGGACCCTGCCAGTATCTGGAACATTCACCCCGCGTCAACGCGAACTCTATGACTTGGTGCTTCGCTCCCAGGCCGCCGCTATCAACGCCGTGAAACCGGGAGCCACGCTCGCCGAGATCGATGCCGCTGGGCGCAAGGTCATTGCGGATGCCGGCTACGGCGACGCATTTATCCACGGAATGGGTCACCATTTAGGCTTGGAAACACACGATGCTTCCCCTGATGCGCCCCTGGAAATCGGCGGCGTCATCACCATTGAGCCAGGCATCTACCTGCCCAAGGAGTCAGTGGGAATCCGGATCGAAGACGATGTGGCTGTTACCGCGACCGGCCACGAAGTGCTGACACCGTCCATCCCCCGAAGCGCGGACGATGTGGAACGAGCGATGGCGCGCTAACCAAGCGACGCGGATTTAGCCCCGCTTGTGTTCAAACTTGGCTTAGACCGCCAAGGAGTTCACCAAAACCACATCAACGCAGCCGATGATTCGGCTGGGAGATCGCATGGATCGCGCCTCCTGCCGCGGCCGGGCTCCGGTCGGTGACTGAAGGAGGGCTCCTGATGTTCGCCTATCGCACCGTATTTGTCAGCGATGTTCACTTAGGGTTCCGCGGCGCGCGCGCCGAGGAGTTTGCCGCGTTTCTGAAACGCATCCAATGCGAGCGGCTTTACTTGGTGGGCGACATCGTTGATATGTGGGCACTTCGGCAGCGCTGGACATGGCCATTGACGCACAATCAAGTAGTGCGGCGCCTTCTTAAGTTGGCCCGCCATGGAACAAAAGTCATTTATATACCAGGAAATCATGATGATTCCCTGCGCCCGTATGTCGGTATGGAACTTGCAGGAATTCGCATTGCTAAACAAGCGGTGCACCGCCTCGCTGATGGTCGGCAGCTCTTGGTGTGCCATGGCGACGAATTCGATCTGGTCGTGCAACACTCCAAATTGCTTTCCAAGTTGGGCACGTATGGATATGACTATCTGGTGCAACTCAACCGCGTGGTCAACGGCATCCGTTCATGCCTTGGCCTGGGGCGCTGGTCTTTCTCACAGACCATCAAGAAGCAGGTGAAGAGTGCCTGCACATTCATCTCCAAGTTTGAAGAGGTGCTCGCCGACGAGGCGCGACGCCGCTCACTGGACGGCGTCATTTGCGGGCATATCCATGAGCCGCGGATCGACCGTCGCGCGGATGGCCTGACCTACGCAAACTGCGGCGACTGGATCGAGCGCGCCTCAGCGCTCGTTGAACATGCCGACGGGCGTCTGGAAATCATTGATGTCGAGGCGCTGCTGCGCGAAGCCGGATGGAAGCCGGACCCCACCGAGCACCCGGAACACCTCAGTATTCCAGAACTCGCAGTCGACGAGGAAGGCGCGCATGCGCACTGAACAACGAAACATGGTGCCTCGCCTGATGAATGTTGCGTTCTGCAGCAGCTCGGTTGGATGCGGACACACCCGCGCATCGGTCGCCATCCACGACGCGCTCCGCGCCCGGGGGCAACTTTCCGAAGCCACCTTTATCGAGGCGCTTGAACACGCGCCACGCTGGTTCAGCACGGTGTATCGCGATGGCTACCTTCGCGCCATTCGCCACGCTCCACGCGTGGTCGGTGCGATTTACAACAGTACGGATATTCCGCGCCGCGATCGTCGGCCGCTCGGGCCAGCGCTCGATCGCTTTGAAGATCGCGTCATGGCAAATTTCCGTACGCACCCCGGACTGCATGCTGCGGATGTAGTGGTTTCCACGCATTTTCTCACGAGCGCGCTGCTTGGGCGCATGCGCCTGCGCGGCGAACTTCAGGCGCCCGTTGTGACCGTAGTGACCGACGAACATCCACACGCCGTGTGGCTGCACCGGGGCGTGGACCTGACGTGCGTTGCAAGCCGAGCTGCTCGTACTGCGGCTATCGCAGGCGGTATGGATCCAGCCCGAGTGGAGATCACCGGCATTCCAATCGATCCACGTTTCTGCATGACTCATCAGCGGTCGTTCGCAGTGACCGAACAACCACGGCCGATGATCTTGGTCTGCGGTGGCGGGCACGGACTGGGTGATATTCCAGCAGTGGTTCGATCACTGCTTGCCACATCCTTGCACTGCACCATTGTTGTCGTATGCGGCAAGAACGCTGCCCTGGAAGTAGCGATGCGGGTACTGCAACCGTCGGGCGGGGCGGAACGTGCTGGTACCCCAGAATTGCGCGTACTCGGCTACACCAACGCCATGCACGAACTGATGGCCGCCGCGGACCTCATGGTCGGCAAGCCCGGCGGTCTCACCACCACCGAAGCCCGCGCTGTGGGGCTACCCATGGTGCTATTGCAGCCAATTCCAGGCCAAGAAGAGCGAAACGCCGACATGTTGGTGTCTCTCGGCGCTGCTGTTCGCGCGCAGCGTGCCACTGATGCTGGACCGGCCGTTTCCGCCATCATCGGTGACCCCGCGCGGCTACGGAGCATGCGGATCGCCGCGAGTGCCGCTGGGAATCCACGAGCCGCATTTGACGTGGCTGCCGGCATCAGCGCACTGCTTGCGCAACAGCACCAAGGCGAGCGCTCCGACCGGCTGCTTGGACGACCAGCCGCTTAATCGGCTGCAAGCCAACGCAATAGGTCAACTCAATCCGGTCGCGAAGCACTTAAAGCCGTAACTACGGTTTAAATCACCGAATCATGAGTCGCAAGGTTGTGAGCCGGAGCAGTATTCAACTGCACCAACTTGGCACCCTGCACTTCCTTAGCAGCGTCCGGATCAACATAATCGCTGTGGCAATTCGCCTTTCCTTCTTCAGCGCCCACTGCCTTGCGGGTCTTGGACGCAAGTTTGTGAATCTCATCAGGGCTCAAGACTCCGCGCTTGGCAAGAATCTCCTGTTGCTCCACACTGAGGGCCGCGCTCTGCACCGGCTTGCCGCGCTGATACTCCTCATCCTTACCGCTCGCGAATTCTTGAATCTCCTTACTGATGCGCACACTGCACCAGTCATGGCCACACATGGCGCAGAAATCCGTATCAACATCAAGATCCTCGTCGTGGTACGCACGAGCGGTGTCCGGGTCAAAGCTCAATTCAAAGTGCTTCTCCCAGTTCAGTGCTGCGCGCGCCTTGGTCAGCTCATCGTCGCGGTCGCGCGCGCCAGGAATACCAAGCGCTACATCCGCTGCATGCGCCGCGATTTTGTACGCAATACACCCCTGCTTTACGTCATCCTTCTTAGGAAGCCCCAAGTGTTCCTTGGGCGTCACGTAGCACAACATGCTTGCTCCGTGATAGCCCGCGGCAGTGGCGCCAATGCAACTGGTGATGTGGTCGTAGCCAGGAAAGATGTCTGTCACGAGCGGCCCAAGAACATAGAACGGCGCGCCGTGGCACAAAGTGCGCTGCAACTTCATATTGAATTCAATCTGATCGAACGGCACGTGCCCCGGACCTTCAACCATCACTTGCACGCCCATGCGCCAGGCGCGCTCAGTCAGCTCGCCGATCGTTTCCAATTCAGCCAACTGCGCGCGGTCGGTGGCATCAGCTAGTCCGCCTGGTCGAAGGCCATCGCCAATTGAGAAGGTCACGTCATGGCGGCGCAATACTTCGCAAATTCGCTCCCACCCGTCATACATGGGATTCTGCTTGTTGTTCACAAGCATCCACTTCGCGAGCAATGATCCACCGCGACTCACAATTCCGATCAATCGACGCTTGATGAACGGCAAATGTTCGCGCAGGACACCCGCGTGAATAGTGAAGTAATCAACGCCTTGGCGCGCCTGGTGCTCCAATGTCTCCAGAATCATCGACTCATCCAAGTCTTCAAGCTTTCGCCCAATGATCATTGAATAGATTGGAACAGTGCCAATCGGTACGGTGCTATTTCGAATGAGGGCGTCGCGACATTCGTCCAAATTGCCGCCCGTGGACAGGTCCATGACGGTGTCCGCGCCCCATTTTTCAGCCCATTTCAACTTTTCTACTTCTTCGTGCGTCCCACTGGAGACCGGCGACGCGCCCATATTGGCGTTGATCTTGGTCTTGGAAGCGCGCCCAATCGCCATCGGATCAAGCCCATACCCCAGGTGGGTAATGTTGGCAGGAATCACCATACGGCCTGCAGCGATCTCGTCGCGCACTTGTACTGCAGTGAGGTGCGTTTCACGCTCCGCCACACGCGTCATCTGCGCCGTGACAATACCCAGGCGCGCACTCTCAAGTTGAGTCACCGCAACGAAGCCCTTGGGATAGGCAACCCGCATCCACTCGCCGCGTGCGCTCACAAAGTCCACAGTGCTGTGTGCAGGACCATGACTGCTGTCCTGATGGCTGCTGGTTGGTGCTGCAGGCAATCGCACGCACGACCATCCGGTCGGCAAAAAGTCCCATGCAGTGCGAAGGCTCGGCTCCGGCATCCCTGGCGTGTCTGGTGAGCTAAATGCCAACGGCCCGCCAATATCCGCGCGCCGTGCAAAGCTGCCAGCGGTCGTGCCCTGCGCTTCCGTCGACGGGTTGTGTGCACCATGAAGGGGAAGTGCGTATCCGGCTGCGGTAGTAGTCATCTGATCATCCTCAAAGAAAGGGGCGGCCAAGCAATACTGACCACTATCCAAATCGGTTTAGGGATGAACAGCACTGCCGCACGGGTGCGGTACATGCCATTCGCTTCCCTACGCCGGTACGAACCGGGTCAGGTTCCGCGGGTACTTCTCAGCGGACCACAAACGTGGCCGCGCCCCGAGCGAATCCTGAAAGTCTATGCCGGAGGTCCCGACCCGCGCCTTGCAAGTTCTGTTTAATGCCGCAATATTCCTCGTATTTTCGCGGCTGAATCTTGACATTCATCCACCATCGGTAAGCATTCACGTAAGGGCAACATTAGCCCGATAGACCCCCTGCGCAGCAGTTGGAACGCTCAGACATTCAACGAACGCATCAGATATGTTGCCGCGTACATGCCACACTTGGTGCGGCCTGTTGTGTGACTGAGTCACTTGTCTGGATTGTGTGTTTCGGTCAGATTCCGTCTCCGCGGGCACTGGAACGGTCCAGTGGGGGATGTCTAGATCACGGCGCATGGGCTGAGCCAATGCGCGTGCAAATTTTCCGGGGGCCAGTGCAGCGTCCGCTTCAGCGGGCGACCTTCGCATCTGGAAGTGACTGTTCTCCGAGATTCCCGCCGCAATGCTGCACAGCCCGCCCCGATTCTCTGACCCAAGCCTCCCCCCTCTTGATGACGCCGATCGCAAGATCATTGACATCCTGATGCTCGATGGCCGCGCCTCTGGTCGCGAGCTCGCGCAGCAGACTGGTATCTCCGAAGCCAACGTCAGCCGACGTTTAGCACGGTTGATTCAGGAGAAGTCAGTTCGAGTGCTGGGATTCGTTCCACCAGAATTCCTCGGGCTACACACGCAGTTTGTTGCATACCTGCGCACCAACGGCAGCACCGATGCCGCAGCAGCGAGCCTGCTTGCACACGAACAGATTTCCTACATCAGTGCGGCCTTGGGGTCGTGTGATCTTGTCATCTATGGCACAGCCCGCGACACCATGGACATGGTCTCCATCATGGACCGCGCCATTGTTTCCAACCCACTTATTCACGACTCCGAGTGTCATGTGGTCCTGGAATTTCCTGATGCAAAGCGCGGCCACGCGCCCGCGGTCTCCCAATCCGTACCGCGGCAGATCGACCATACCGACCGACAAATCATCCGGCAGGCACAACAAGATGCACGCATGTCTTTCACCGACATCGCGCTGCAAACGAATATCTCGCCAACGAGCGCCGCTGATCGATTCCGCAAACTGCTGACCGACGGAATCATCCGGGTCATCACTCTGCCGGATCCGACACGCATCGGGTTGTCACTGTCCGGCAATGTGCGCATCGTGGCTAGCACCGCCACTCGAGCGCTCGCGAGCGAGTTGAGCAAACTGCCAGAAGTCACCAGCCTTGCCATTGCGAGCGGGCGTTTCCAAATCGCTGCGGAATTCAATACCCGTGATGCCGCCCACTTTG
>JBBAOD010000022.1:0-7202 GCA_040401635.1 Phycisphaerales bacterium | reverse complement strand
ACTTTGATGACTTCCGAACAGGGATTCTCAACAACCGGGGCGTGCAGCACGCTGAGATGTCGCTCCACCGAAAGTTGTACAGGCAGCATTTCAACTGGTCCACCCCTGAGGGGGCGTGATACTCATGAGATGCGCGTGATGCAGTGTGCTGTACCACGCGGCGCGAGGATCCCGCAAGGTGGACAGTGCGGATATCGTCTTCCGCATGGACAGCATTACTCTGATTCGTGAAACACATTCTTGGATGCGCTGGCTCACCGGGCGCACCCTGGAGGCCGCATCGACCCTGACAGAGGCGGACTTTCGCCGCGAGTTCCCGATTGGATCTGAGAGTGTTCACGGGACACTGACGCATCTCCTCGGCGCAGAGCGCATTTGGATGAACGCCATTCACGGAAACGCCACCGCAGTCATGGCGTCCACCGAAGAATTTCCATCCATCGACTCCATTCGCAAAGGATGGCCAGTCATACGCGGCGCATGGGATTCATATCTCAGTCAACTGACCGACGATGAGTGCAGCCGAGTCGTGATGCGAGTCCGGGATGGCAAAGAAGTTCGCCAACTCGTGCGCGACATCGTGGTGCAACTACCGACCCATGCGCTGTATCACAACGCGCAAATGTCCTTCATGTTTCGGCAGATGGGCCACTCGCTTCCAGATTCAAGTTGGATCCTGTGGCGGCGCGAACAACTCGCGCAAGCAAAGCAATGAAAGCGCCGATCGCTTCCTATGCCATCACCCTTGCGGATATCACCACGGCCGCCGAACGTATTGCACCTTATGTGTTCAGCACACCTGTGATTGACAGTGATGTATTGCGTGAACTCACTGGTCGATCAGTGGTGTTTAAATGCGAATCGATGCAACGAACCGGCAGCTTCAAAATCCGCGGCGCAACCAATGCTGTCTGGCGTGTTTCGGAGGCGGATGCCCCCCGCGGCGTGGTCACCCATAGCTCAGGAAATCATGCATTGGCGCTCGCCACCGCAGCGGCGGAACGGGGCATGCCCGCGCATGTGGTGATGCCAGAAAACGCATCGCCAAGCAAGCGCGCCGCGGTGCTCCATGCTGGCGCACAGGTAGTCACCTGTGGCAATTCCGGAGCCGAGCGCGAAGCAATGGCTGCCGAAGTGCAGGCCCGCACCGGCGCCACCATGGTGCCGCCCTTCGACCATCCTTGGGTCATGGCTGGTCAGGGAACAATCGCCCTGGAAATTCTGGAACAAGTACCCAACGCTGGCACACTGGTCATTCCTGTCGGCGGCGGCGGCATGTTGGCTGGTATGGCTATCGCTGCGCGCGCGTTGCGGCCTGACATTCGAATCATCGGCGCCGAACCTGAACTCGCGGGCGATGCGGCGGAGTCCAAACGCACCGGAAGGCGCGCTCCGCAGCGGCCGCCGGTGACTATCGCTGATGGACTGCGGACATCGCTTGGCGAACTCACGTTCCCCGTGATCCGCGACCTTGTGGATGACATCGCATTAGTTTCGGAGGCAGAGATCATTGCCGCCATGCGCATCATCTTCACGCGCGCGCGTTTGGTGATTGAGCCAAGCGCAGCGGTGGGGGTGGCGGCCATTCTCGCGGGACGAGTCGGCGGCCCAACGGATCTGCCCACTGTGTGCGTGCTGTGCGGAGGAAATGTTGACTTGGCCAACCTGCCATGGTCCGCGCTGCCAGCCTGACACTGGCGCGCCAGCATCAACTCCAGTGCGACAGCAGCAACCCAAGGTCGGCACCGTTCGTGGTTCCGTCGTTGTTCAGATCCGTCGGTCCTGGCTGCGCCCAACCGGCAAGAAGCAATCCAAGGTCAGCGCCAGTGACCACGCCGTCGCCATTGATGTCACCAATGATTGGAGCTGGAACGCCATTCATGACCAAGCTGGAACTACCAACAGTCGTACTCGATCCATCCGCAAAGGTGCCGCTGATGAGTAGGTGAGCCACTTGTCCGGCAGGAATAATGGTCGGCAGATCAAACGGCGCGCTCACCAATGGTGGCCCCGCAGGCACAGGTACCGTCTCATTGATCGTTCCTTGGGAGGTGAGAGCGATGGCACTACCAACGATAGAAAATGTTCCTGTGAGCGCCATCGCGGCTGGTGAACTGTTGGTGAATGGCTGCGCTAGTGCGGTTCCCGCAACGGAAATGGTCACCGGTACGGTCACGGCAAATGCCCAGGTGCCATCAGTGTTTGGCGTGGCAACACCAATTGCTGCACCAGATTGAGTTGCGGTCGCCGCAGTCAACGAACCACTATCGACGGGAACATCAACATTTGTCAAACCAATGAATGTGGAAGTGGGCTGCACCGTGCGAAAGGTTGAATAGGTCAGCAGCATCGACGTACTGATCGTTCCTGTTTGACCCGCCAGTGTGTCAACAAGAAGGTTTGACACATCAACGACACCAGTGACTGGATTGAACCCAAACTGAAACGTCCCGGTTGGGTGCGTGTTAGTGATCGACACCTTTGGTTTCACGGTCGACGAGAATGGGATGGCGATATTCCCAGAGCCGCCAAAAAATCCAGGAAGAGTACGCGTGCCTGTTTCGTTCGTGACCGCAACGTAATTTCCAATCCAAGTGCCGGCCAGCGGAATTTGAATGTTTGTCTGTTGCGTGTAGGTACTGGCTGGCGCCACCGTGCAATTCCACCGGCTCTCGGCAGCGCCTGCGGTTACCGACAGCATGGCGAGTACGGCGGAGAATCCGATGGTGGAAAGTGCCCGATTCATAGTGGAAACGTAGCACGAATCGCCGGATTGTCCAACAACGGATCAGGAGAAAAGCCGACTCAGAGTGGCTCTGCCTGCGACCATAGCCCCAGCAGCAGCCCCAAATCAGCACCATTGACCTGGCCGTCAAAGTTCAGGTCGCCGATGTGTGGATGTTGCATTCCGAACTCGCCGAGCAGAATTCCCAAATCCGCGCCATTCACAACGCCGTCATGGTTGAGATCTGCGTTGGGCGCACATGATGGGCACTCGTGTCGAATCCAGTAGTTGGTCCCGTCAAATCCGGGAAGCACCGGCGGTTCGTCCGGCGGCGGCGGGTTCGCGGGGTCGGGATCGGTGCACGGTTGACCGCTGCGGATTGGCCCAACATCCATGCCCAGTGTCACCACTGCGTACCACGGACCACCAGTCACGGTGATGTTCTGAACCATCGGCGCACAGCGCCCGCCAAACCAGATCGAGTATGTCTCCAGTGGTCCATTCATCGGGCCACGCATGAGGTGCAGTTCTGCAGGAAACTCTGCATCAAGGGTCAGCCGAATCACCCGCGATCCAGCGCCTCCACCAAGCGCGTACCAATCGGTATCACGCGGTGATCCAGTGGTGCATGAGCCCGCCACGGTTTGCCCTGCAAGCAGTTGCGAAACCGATCCAAAGCGTGTTGGTCCATCGTTGGTATGTAGATAGCACGCTTCATCGTTGAGCCGCGCGCCGGTTGGAACGGTAATCGTGCACGGCGGAAGCCCACACAGTGCGGCGGCACGAGCAACGCAGACCCAGTCCCACGTGGCGCCATCGCAGTAGCCATCAAGTGGCGTTACACGAGCACAACAATCTGGATCTTCACAGCCCGGATCCGGGTGTACTTGGTTGCACGGTCCATAGGCCGGACATACCAGTCCATCACATTCCGTGCTCGCCAGATCCACACACACCTGCTCCCAGGTCACGATGCAGCAATCCGGCGCAACGCTGCACACCGCATCGCAACACGGCGTTGTGAAGCAGCCAGGATTGGCATGCACCTCATCACAACGACCGCCACCTCCGCTCGGTCCGCAGGCGGGCGGCGGAACCAGTGATGCGGCTGCAGACAAGGCCCCCGGATCTGCGCCAAATCCAGCCAATTGCCGCGCAATCACGCATGCTGGGGAGTCGCCCAAGGTGTAGCCCGTTGCCGACATCGCCAGTTCGGATTTGACTCGACGCTGATTTGTAGCGGTGAATGCACTGCCGCCACAGTTGCGAAGATTTCGATAGCCGAGCGCATAGTTCCCGGCGATATCTGCCTCAATCAGATCGAGGTCGCAATCGCCATCAATGTTTACCGCAAGAAAGTGCCGCGCGAAACTGGAGTATCCAAGGGACACGGGGGCCGCAAATGCAACACCTGCAGCAGTTGAGTCATTGCGCCACACCAAGATATTCCCACCAAGCACAGTGCTTGTCACTGCATCAAGGTCGCCGTCGCCATCAAAGTCTGCCAGCAGGGCGCCCCAGTGATAGCCGCCCGAAATCTCGCCCGCCTTCACGGCGTTTGCAAAGCCACCAGCACCGTCGTTGCGGAAAATTACTACTGGCTGACCGGATCCAGTGGATAACAGCGGCGCAAGAATGTCGATGTCGCCATCGCCATCCACGTCGCCAAGATCAAAGGTGACCACTGCTGGCTGAGTGATATTGGTGAAGTCGGGTGCGAGCCAGGAAATGGGCCCGCGGAATGATCCGCCCACTTGCCCAAAGAAGATGTCGAAGCGGCGCGTTCCGATACATCCAACCACCAAATCCGTGCGCCCATCGGCATTGAGATCTCCCGCCAGCACATCTTGCGGGCCAGGAATTCCACCGCTCCAGCCGTCCGCGCGGATTCGTTGTGCGACCGTGAAGTTCCCGGTACCCCCGTTCAGCAAGATGGCAATATGCTCGCTTCCGTAGCAGGAAACCGCGAAGTCAATATCGCCATCGCCGTCAAAGTCACCCTTGGCAATCGAGCGCGGCTCACGATCAAGTTGGACGATTGCGCTTGACACCATCAATCCACTGGCGGATCGGCGCATGACTTGTAAGCGTCCTGCATACGAGCGGATCACTAGCGTTAATTCATCGATGCCGTCCCCATCAATATCGGCGGCGATGGCGTCGTCCACTTGTCCATCAACCGCAACGGTCTGCATGGGACCGGCGCTGCCATCCGTGTTGAGTGTGCACCAATTGAGAATTTTTAAGATGTCTCGCCCGGGCAGAAGCAAATCCTTCTTGCCATCTCCGTCCATGTCAAAGAGTCGGGCGCGCGTTGGGTAGTGCGAAGGCGTGCACTCGGCGTAAAATTCTGGTTCGGCGAAGGTGATGTCAGCGCGGGCCGCCGGTGTAACCCACGCAAACACCATCAACGAGATGACGTTGCACACCAGGCGCATATTGTGACCGTCGATTTGCACTTTCATTGATATGTGCTCATTCGCTGGTGGGTTCTCATTGCACTGGCAATTTCGCAATCATTTCGTCCACTTTTTGGAGCCGCTGGCCATGCCGGGCGACCGTTGGCTCCAAGAGCGTGAGCGCCTGAATGTGCAGCCGCGCGGCCTGCAAATCCCCCGCCTCAACAGCAATGGCGGCCACGAACTCGCGTGCCGCGGGGTCGTACGCCCTTATTCTCGCTGCCTTGGTGGCATGTTCAAGCGCCAATTTCAGATTCTTTCGCCCGCGCTCAATGCGCGCCAATTCCATGGCAAAATTGACATCGTTATCGGCATATGAGTCGAGCACCTGCAAATGGGGGACCGCTGCGGCTGCGTCACCTGCCGTCAGGGCGGCCTTCGCAAGCACGCGGTGCGGCCATGGGTCGATGGGGCGCAGGGCGGAGTAAGCAGCCAACCGCTCCAACGCAAGGGCGTCCGGCGCCGCATCGCCCTTCAGCCGGCGCCGCAGCCAGAGCTCCAACAGGTCGGGGTGCGCGGGGTGCTTTGCAAGCAACGCGTCAAGGCGCGCGGCGTCAATCTCCACTGCGCCGTCCGCGGCACCTGTCTCTGCGCGGACCTCCTCAACGATCATGGCCATGGATGGCTCGGCAAGCATGCCCCAAGAACGTAAATCCGCCTCCGCGAATTTCTCAAACCGTTTCATGAATTCCGCACGGTCGACATGCAGCACATCAGCAAACGCGGTGGCCTCCACGGTGCCGTCGCGGTACAGCGCCAGCAACTTGAGAATTGCAGCGCGTCCCCATTCCTTCTCAATGAACTCCACCATCCATGCACCCTGCGTATACGCCTGCGTTCGATCGGTCTTCTTCTTCGGCCGCACAAACGCCAAGTTGATGGATTCAAGATCAAAGAGCGTATTGGAGTCAAACGCTTGCGCCAGCAACTGCACGCTGTCCCATGAACGCGGTCGCGTTTCTAAATGCGTAGCAAGCGCTTCAGTAAACCAATGCGGAATCCGATTGCGCGTCTGCTCCAGGGTCACCGTGTGCACATATTCATGGCGCAACACTTCTTGCCAGTCAAACATTCCCAGGTGCAACTGCGGGGCGCCTTCGCGCGGCGCTTCCAATGCAATGAGTGGACCAGTGCTTGCTGCAATGGTGTGAATCCACGGCATTCCCGTGATGCGTACAGCGAGACTCTTGTGGTCGGGGTGAAGTTCGATGATGGTTGGCCGACCCGGCACATGTCCAAGCCAATCCGTGATGTCTCCGTGCATGGCATCCAGCGCTGACGGCATCCACGCGGCAAGCGCCTCATCAATCCCTGGCTTACAGCGCACGACAAAGTGCTTGCCATCGAAGTGCTTCCAATCTGCAAGTGCCTCAGCGAGCGTCAGACTGTGACCTGCACGCTGGTCGAACGCATCAAGCGATACCGCCAGCCGCAGTGCCGCCAACGCTTCGGCATCGCGACCGGCCTGCATTTCCAGAAGCCCTAACTCCGCCACTGGCGCGCTCCATCCGGGGGCGCGCTTGGCTGCTTCTCCCAGCGCTGCAGATGCCTCTTCATACTGACGTGCCAGCGCTAAAAACCGTCCCGCTTCATACGGCCCAAGTGGTGATCCGGGCATCAAGCGATCAAGTTCGGCCAGTCGAACCGCCAGCGCGGCCATGTCAAAGCGCATGCCATCGGCTGCTGCGCGCAATGCGAGCGCCTCGCGCTGCTCGGGAAATCGTGTGAGAAATGGATCGAGTGCAGCAATAGCCGCTGCAGCATCGCGCGACTGCAGCGCGCACTCCGCATCAAGTAACACCGCGAGCGGATGCGCAGCATTGATAGCACGTAAGTGCGTTGCCGCTTGGCGCGCACCATCAAAGTCAAAGGTCTGCACGGCAACGCGCCCCAACAACTGCAGCGCCTCGCCGCTGCGCAGATTGCGACCAAGCGCCTCCTGAAGTGCAGCAACACCATCTTCAAAGCGATCCTTCTGCACCAGCAGACGACCTTCAAGCAGCCGAGGCCGCGGATCA